>JAZRLE010000013.1:0-47792 GCA_045646665.1 Faecousia sp.
CAACGGAGGGCAGGGTCTTTTCTGCTTCCTCTGCGATCTGCCAGTCAGCGAACTTGGTGGGGTCCAGCTTTACAAGACCCTTCTCGTCCACATACTTGCCATTTTCGTCAAATACGATTGCCATAATGTGTTTCCTCCTTGTTTTGGTGCTTTCTCTTCAGCACTGTTCTAAACTTTATTATACTACCGTAATGTCAGCGGCTTCACGGATGAAAGCCATGACCTTACTGGTGAGTACACTTCTCATGACCGCTTTTTCGAACGCTTCATCGTAGTAGTCCTTGAGCTGCTCCACGGTCAAGCCGTTATTGCGGGCAATGGTGGCGATCGCCTGACCCAGATCCTCCTGGGTAGCCTCGATTCGCTCCAGCTCCACGATTTTGTCCACAGCGGCGATATTTTTCAGCGCAGCCTCTGCTGCGGGATAAGCATCCTTGCGCAGCTGCTCCTCGGTGGTATTCATAAACTGGCAGTACATCTGCAGGTTCAGACCCTTCTGAGCCAGCTGGGCTTCCAAATTCTGCAGCTGTTCCTGTACAGCCTTTTCCAGCTCCTCGGGGTCAACAGTGTAATCCAAAGTGTCAGCAGCCTGCCGCAGCAGCCGATCCTGCAGGTCCATTTCGCCCCGCTGGTCGGAATAATCCTGCATACTGCTCCGCAGCTGCTCCCGCATTTCCTCGAAGGTGTAGCAGCCACCGATCTCCTGGGCAAAGGTATCATCCAGCTCATACTGGGTCTTGACCCGGATCTCGTGAATGGTGCAGCGGAACTCCGCCTTTTTGCCCGCCAGTTCCTTGGAATGGTACTCTGTGGGGAAGGTGACCTCCACTAGCACAGGCTCCTGGCAAACCTTATCCAGCAGCTGATCTTCAAAACCGGGGATGAACATACCGCTGCCCAGCACCAAGGTCTGATTCTCCGCGGTGCCGCCGGCGAACTGCTCACCGTCGCAGTAGCCTGCGTAGTCCAGCACCACTTCATCACCGGTCTGGGTGGGACGATCCTTGATAACAGCGATACGGGGATTTTGGGCGCGCACCCGCTCAATCTGCTTATCCAGTTCCTCGTCGGTAACGATATGTTTGGTCAATTCGGCCTTTAGGCCCTTGTAAGTAAACGCCATAATAAACTCCTTATATTACAAAAGGGCAACCCAGTTCCCTTGTAACTGAATTGCCCAGACGGTCGGCATACATCACCTGTGTTCCCTTGCGGTGGTCCGCATTCCCGTCAGTTGCACAGGTGGTTATTCGCGATGCTCCATCGACTCTGTGGCATCGCATTTATGATATACGATATTTCATTTTTTGTCAAGGGAAAAGGGGGCTTTTCCGATAAAATCTTACGGATAAAATCACAGTCCCAGCCACTGTAAAAGCTCCTGCGTCCAGTTACCCACGCGGGGTATATCCGTCGCAAGACCCAGCCCGTGTTTGCCGTGGGGGTAGATATGTACCTCCGCATTCACATTCACCTGTCGCAGCCGTTGGGCATACAGCAGTGTGTTGGTCACATTCACCCCTTCGTCGGTGAAGGTGTGCCAGATAAATGCCGGGGGCGCAGAGCTATCTGCGATCAGGTGGGGGCTGAGCTCCTCACCCTTGGAGGCTTGCCATTTTCCCAACAAATTATAGCCAGAGTACAGATGGGCAATTTCCTTGCCCAGCAGTGCAATGACGGGGTAGCACAGGATCTGTCCGTCCGGACGGAAAGACTCCTGATCGATTTCATCTGCACCCTCAAACGCAATGGGTGCGTTGTAGGTGCTGGTCAGCGCTGCCAGATGTCCGCCGGCAGAGGAGCCCATAATATAGACCTTGTTTTTGTCGATACCCAATTCCTCGCTGTGATAGCGCACATAGCGCATTGCCCGCCGCGCATCCAGCAGGGGCAGGGGAAAATGATGCGGCGTCACCCGGTAGGGCAGTACAAATGCGCTGACGCCATGCCGGTTGAAAAAATCCGCATAGTCTTTGCCCTCATGGCTTGCGTGGCACTCATAGGCACCGCCGGGGAGGATGACCACCGCCATATCGGAGGTTTTGTTTTCGGGCAGATAGATGTCCAGAGAGGGGACGGTTGTGTATTCTCCAGGTGTGTTTTCCCACAGATTTACCGTTTTGATAAACATACGCAAGCTCCTTTAATCGATGTGGTACAGCCGCTTGGCGTTTTCGGTGGTGGCAGCGATGGCTTCTGCCACCGGAATACCGCGGATTTCAGCTAACTTTTCCGCCATTTTGGGCAGATACCCGGGATCATTGCGCTTGCCCCGGTAAGGCTCCGGCGCCATAAAGGGGCAGTCGGTCTCGATGACGATCCGATCCAGCGGGATGCTGGCGGCGGTCTCCACCGCCTTGCGGGCATTTTTGAAGGTCAGCACCCCGGTAAAGCCGATGTACCAGCCCATATTCACCAGCTGCCGCGCCACCTCCGCAGAGCCGGAATAGCAATGGAACACGCCCTTAACCTTGGGAAATTCCTTGACAATGCGCATACCGTCATCGTGGGCTTCCCTCTCGTGGATGATGACCGGCATATCCAATTCCTGTGCCAGCGCCATTTGCATACGAAATGCCTTTTTCTGAATTTCACGGGGAATATCCTCGTAGTAGTAATCCAGACCGATCTCACCGATGGCTTTGACCTTTTCGTGTTGGCACAATTGGCGATACTGCTCAATGACTTCCTCGTTTACTTCATCGGCACTATCCGGGTGAGAACCCACAGAGCCGTACAGCCACGGATACTGCTCCGCCATCTTTACGATATCCCGGGAGCTTTGCAGACTGCAGCCGGCATTCATCACATAGCCGACGCCTTTGGCGGCAAGACCTGCCATCAGCTCCTCTCTGTCCGGGTCAAATGCCGGGTCATTTAAATGGGCATGGGTATCAAATAACATAGGTGCAATCTCCTTTGTGTTGCAGGGCGGGAGCAAGCACCCGCCCTACGAAAACAAAATTACGCTTCTTCCTGAATCACCGCAACCAAACAGCCGTCGATTTCCCGTATCCGGGGGTCATCCAAGGAAAAATCCGTGTGGTTGGGCCATAATTGCATTCCCTGTCCGGCGCACTTGCCTGATGCCTCCTTCAGCACCCAAAACTTCAGCAGCGCAAGCCGCTTGTCCTCCGCCTTTTGGAATTGGGCAAGCTCCTTTTCAGACAGCAGCTTTTCCGCCAGGGACAGCTTGATATCCCTGTCTTTTTCCTCGGCATCGATGCCGATGGGGGTATCCGAGATGGCGGCAAATACATGATTTTGGGTGTGGGAGATGGAAAAATGCAAAGGGGTATCCACAAAATACGGCTTTCCCAAAGGTGTACGGCGAATTTCCGGTAGGGGCGCGCCGTACAGCATTTCCAACAGGGTAAGTCCGGCTGCGTGGGGGTCTTCACCCGTCAGGCTTCTGTGCAACAGCTTCATAACCTACCCTCCCTATCGTAATGCTTTTAGTATACCACAGGTATTTTTCTTGTCAACAGCACATACGCTCCTAAACAGGAGGGATGTACATGACCGAGCAAAAACCCGTTTTGCCCCACAAGCTCACCCTGAATGAGCGCAAGCAGCTGACCGTCTCCGGTGTGACGGAAGTGGTCAGCTTTGACGAGACTGCCGTAATCGCCCGCACACAGATGGGCACATTGGTCGTACAGGGAAAGGAACTTCAATTAAAGACCCTGCTGCCGGAGGGTGGACAGGTAGCGGTGGAGGGACATATCTCTGCGCTCATTTATGAAGAACCCCGACCTGCCGGTTCTCTTTGGCGGCGGCTGATGGGATGATGACACCGGCTGTCGCCTTCGGGCGATTTCTTACAGGGCTTTTGCTGGGAGGCGGATTGGGGATCTTTTACGGATTTTTGCGCCCGGTACGGCGGACGGTCACCGATCTTCTTTTTGCCCTCATCACCCTGCAGACCTACCTATACTACAGCTTTGCCATCTGCCGGGGCGACCTGCGGGTCGTGTATCTTGCCGCTCTGCTGGGCGGCGCCGTGGCTTGGGACAGGAGTTTCGGGCGGTGGCTGCAGCCGGTTTTTGCCGGAATTTGGCGGCAAACAGGAAAAATTTGCCGTCCACTCTGGGTTTTTTTGAAAAAAATTTGCCATTTCATAAAAATTCCCCTTGCAACCGGGAAAAAATGGGTTACAATAAAATGGAGAAAGCATTTGCTAAAGCCGCGTATTTCCAAAGGAGTGCAATATGAAAGCAAAGAAAAACCCCTTCAGCCATATCCGGCTGATCTATCGCCGCAGCGCGCCGCTGACCAAGTGCGTGGTGCTGGTTGCTATCGTACTGTCTACCCTGGCGCTGATCGCCCTGCGGATCTCCATCCAAAGCGAGCAGGCGCAGCAGAAAAAACTGGAGCTGCAAGCCGCCCAGCTGCAACAGGAAAATTACGAGCTGACCCGGCAAATCGCTGAGTTGGGCACCGTGGAAAGCGTCAAGCGCATCGCCACACTGGAGCTGGGTCTTGTGGACCCTGACAGCCAGTTTTTCACCCCGAGTAATTAGTCAATATGGAGGAAGCAAAGTAAACTATGGAGCTAACCGTTGGAGCAGTATTAGAAGGTAAGGTAAAATCCATCACCAATTTCGGCGCATTCATCAGCCTGCCGGAGAACAAAACCGGTCTGGTACATATCTCAGAGGTGGCCAACACCTATGTCAGCGATGTCCGTCAGCATCTGACAGAAGGACAGGATGTAAAGGTGATGGTTCTGAGCGTGGAGGCAGGCAAGGTAAACCTGTCCATCAAGCGTCTGGAGGCAAAGCCCCAGCGGGAGGATCGTCCTGCCCGTCCGGCACCCGTCCGTTCCGCGCCCACACCGCCCCCCGCACCCAAGACCGCCGACCAGCTGTTCGAAGAAAAGCTGAAGCAGTTTATGAGCGAATCCGACAGCAAGATCTCCGGCATCCGGCAGTATTCCGACCATCGAACCAAGAGCCGGAGAAGATAATATGACAGTTGTGATCACCGGCGGCAGCCGGGGCATCGGCGCCGAAGCGGTGCGGCAGTTTGCCGCCCGGGGCGACCGGGTGTATTTTCTTTACGAAAAAGAACAAGAAAAAGCAAAGGCGGTAGCAGCCGAGACCGGCGCCACCGCCATCTGCTGCGATGTGGCAAACGGGCAAGCGGTGAAAGATGCCTTTTCTCAAATCCCCGATGTGGACATCCTCATCTGCAATGCCGGCATCTGCCACACGGGACTTCTGCAGCACCTGCCCGAAGACCAATGGGACAGGCTGTTCGATGTGAATGTCAAGGGCATCTATCTCTGCGTCAATGCCGCAATGCCCCATTTCCTGCAAAAGCAGGCAGGCTGTATCATCACCGTCAGCTCCATGTGGGGACAGGTGGGCGCCTCCTGTGAGGCAGCTTACTCCGCCACCAAGGGTGCCGTCATCGCCCTGACCAAGGCGCTGGCCCAGGAGTTGGGACCTGCCGGTGTCCGGGTCAACTGCGTGTCCCCCGGTGTCATCAAAACAGATATGTGTGCCCATGTGGAACCGGAAATCATGCAGGCATTGCAGGACGAAAGTCCCATCGGTCGCATCGGTACACCGGCAGATGTTGCCAAGGCAATGCTTTATCTTGCCGACGCAGAATTCGTCACCGGACAGGTTCTGCCTGTCAACGGTGGTTTTGTGATCTAAAACTTGCCTCTCCCTCTGGGAGAGGTGTCAGCCGAACAGGCTGACGGAGAGGGGGAGCGATGGGAGCGCCGCCGGTGGCGGAAAAAGCGACCAGAGCGAGTGGCCACGGTCGGCAGATGGCGCCGCCGCACTGTCGGCAAGGAAACTGCCGGGCACCTCAACAGGGCTGTTTCTTTTTTATCACCCTCTCAGTCAAAAATCAAAGATTTTTGCCAGCTCTCCCGGAGGGAGAGCCAAGGCGGACAACCTACAGAAAAGGAGTATTCACTTATGAAAATTGCATTGGGCTGTGACCACGGCGCGCTGGCGCTGAAAACCGCGCTGATTCCCCATCTTGAAAAGAAGGGTTTTGAAGTCAAGGACTTCGGCACATATACTTACGACAGCTGCGACTATCCGGATTTTGCCGGCGCTGCCGCCAAGGCCGTTGCCGGTGGCGAATGCGACAAGGGCATCGTGCTGTGCACCACCGGTATCGGTGTGTCCATCGCCGCCAACAAGGTAAATGGCATCCGCTGCGCATTGCTTTCCGATGTGATGAGCGCCCGTTTGACCCGGGAGCACAACGACACCAATATGATGGCCATCGGCGCCGCCGTTGTGGGACAGATGCTGGCCTTTGAGATCATCGACACCTGGCTGGATACAGAGTTTTCCCATAACGAGCGGCATCAGCGCCGCATCGATAAAGTGATGGCTTTGGAGAAATAAAGAAGGTTGTGCATGAAAAATGTAGTTATCAGTGCTGACGGAGACAGAAAGGTGTATTCTGTTCCTGATGTTGTGGCAGCTAATTTATCAAAATATTGTGTTGCGTTTTGCACTAAGTGGCTACAGAATAGCCCTCACGCAAAGAAATATCGAATCCGCGGAGGACTTTGCTACAACGAAGATGACTTTATTGAATACTTAAATACATGGGTATTTCCTAATCAAAAATCTGAATTTGTCGAGAATCTGGGTTGGGTGGATTTCAATTCCAAACTACCTGCACCCTATACCGATTGTCCAGAGTTTAATTTTTAATGAAAAAGACCTGCCAAAGGGCAGGTCTTTTTCTTATTTCGGTTCGTTGCTGTGGACTTCCCGGAAGGCAGAGAAATTCCGGATTCCGCAAATGACAAAGGGATATTCTATTGGGATTCTGTCTTCATCTCTTTTGGCCGTAACGGTGGTTTCTCCCGAAAAGGAAACCCGCCCCACATCAAACAGTTTCTCAAAAGCATTTTGGTGGAATTTGAGATCCTGTATTCCCGTAACAAAATAGTTGACCTTTAGCCACCAAAAGCCTTTTCCGTGGATCTGTTTCGGTCGCAGGCTTATGTAATCCTCAAATTCAGCCGTTGTCTTGTGGAGAAAGAATTTTTTTGGACAGTGCAACAACATATTTGCGGTAACAATCAGGTCGGCGCCCACAATCACAAACACCATCTCTGCAACGGATATTTTGTCCTTGGAAAGACAAAGGACACCCCAAAGCAAAAGAAGCCCGTTGGCAAACAGCAAATAGCGGTATACCTTGGGGTTGAAGATATTAAAAAAGCGGTTGAGCTTATTCCAAGTGGTATCATTATACAACATTCCATTGCACCCCCTTGTAAAGCCATTATACCATATTCCTTGCTTGTTGGCAACAAAAACGGCGTGCCGATCGGCACGCCGTTTTCTTATTTCTCCATTTGAGCGGTGAATGCCTTCTTGTCAGCTGCGCCGAAGTAGGCAGAGCCGGCAACGAACACATCCGCGCCGTTTTCCTTGCAGGTAACCACGGTGTTCAGATCCACACCGCCGTCCACCTCCAGGTGGCAGTCGGGATTGACCTTGTCCAGCATTTCGCGGAGTTTTTTCAGCTTGGGCATCATATCCGCCATAAACTTCTGACCGCCGAAGCCCGGCTCCACGGTCATCACCAGCACCATATCAACCATGGGCAGGTACTCTTCGATGGCTTCTGCAGGGGTCTTGGGCTTGACCACAATACCGGGCTTAACACCCAGAGAGCGGATCAGCTCCAAGGTCTTGCGGATGTTTTCGGGGGTGTCCGCTTCCACATGGATGGTCAAATAATCGGCGCCTGCCTTGCAGAAGTTCTCCGCATACTTGATGGGGGTATCGATCATCAGATGTACATCCAGTACCAGATCGGTGACCGGCCGCATAGACTTGACCAAAGAATAGCCAAAGGATAGATTCGGTACAAAATGACCGTCCATAATGTCCACATGGAGCCACTTGACCCCGTTTTCCTTGCAGGCTTCAAAATCCCGCTGCATATTCATATAGTCACAAGACAGAATAGAAGGTGCTAAAATAGCCATAGTTATTTACCTCACATTTTTTTGTTAATTTTGGATTCCTCCAGCAGGTCTGCCAGAGTGATACCTTCAAAAAAGCTGTCGATCATTGCGTCCAGCTTATCCCACATAGGTTTGGTCTGACAGCAGGCAGACCGACCGCAGGCAGACGGACCTTGGCTGGTGCAGGACACTGCCGCAAGGCTTCCTTCCGTCAGCTTGAGAATACTGCCCACGGTATATTCTCCCGGTTGCCGGTTCAAGCGGTAGCCGCCGCCCTTACCGTGGACCGCGTCCACAAAACCGGCTTTGCTCAGCACGGTCATAATGGACTCCAGATATTTTTGGGAGATTCCCTCCGCCTCGGCGATTTCCTTCAGCGGAATGTAATCCCCTGCCCCTTTCATGGCAAAATGTACCATCACCCGCAGGGCATAGCGTCCCTTCGTCGATACAATCATAGCTTAATCGTGGCAGTGACCGCAGTTGGCGCAGTCGGGGAACTGCTTGTGATCGTACTCGATGCCGTTTTTATCGTAGTAATCCTTCAGGGCAGACTTGATGGCTTCTTCTGCCAGCACAGAGCAGTGGAGCTTGTGGGCAGGCAGACCGTGGAGTGCCTCGGCAACTGCGTCATTGGTCAGCTTCAGCGCCTCGGAAATGGGCTTGCCCTTGATCATCTCCGTTGCCATGGAGGAAGATGCGATGGCAGAGCCACAGCCAAAAGTCTCAAATTTTACATCCACGATGATATCGTTTTCGATCTTCAGATAGATCTTCATAATGTCGCCGCACTTGGCGTTGCCCACCTCACCGATGCCGTCGGCGTTCTCAATGACGCCCACATTCCGGGGGTGCATAAAATGGTCCATAACGACCTCAGAATATAATGCCATAACAAATTTCTCCTTTTCTTTTTGTAGGGGCGAGCATTGCTCGTCCGTTACCGCAGTACCCACATTGTGCAGGCGGACGGCCAATGGCCGCCCCTACATTGGGGTACAATCATCATTTATTAGAGAATATACTCTCTCTTGCCGGTCTGCAGATCCCGCCACACGGGGCTCATATTCCGCAGCAGCTCCACCACCTGAGGAACGGCGGTGAGGATGTGGTCGATTTCTGCATCGGTATTTTCGTGGCACACCGACAGGCGCAAAGAGCCGTGAGCCACATCGTGGACTCTGCCGATGGCCAGCAGCACATGGCTGGGATCCAAGCTGCCGGAGGTACAGGCAGAACCGGAAGATGCGCAGATGCCCTGGGCATCCAGCATCAGCAGCAAGCTCTCGCCCTCGATGCCCTCAAAGCAGAAGCTCACATTGCCGGGCAGGCGGTTGACCGGGTCACCGTTCAGCGCGCAATGGGGAATTTTGGAAAGACCGGCGATGAGCTTGTCCCGCATAGCGATGACTTTTTCGTTGTTCTTGTCCAGATTGGCGCAGGCATCCTCCATAGCGGCAGCCATACCCACGATGCCGGGCAGATTTTCCGTGCCGCCACGCTTGCCCCGCTCCTGGGCGCCGCCCTCGATGATGTTCACCATAGGCAGACCCCGACGGACATACAGCGCACCCACGCCCTTGGGACCGTGGAACTTATGACCGGACAGGCTGAGCATATCGATATTCTGTGCCTTCACATCAATGTGCAGATGACCCACCGCCTGCACCGCATCTGTGTGGAAGGGCACACCGGCTTCTTTACACACAGCGCCGATCTCGGCAATGGGCAGCACCGAGCCGATCTCATTGTTGGCATACATACAGGTCACCAGGCAGGTGTCCTCACGGATGGCTTTTTTTACCTGCTCGGCGGTGACATTGTGACCGGCTTTCACATCCAGCAGGGTCACTTCAAAGCCCTCTTTTTCCAGTGCGCTCAAAGTATGCAGCACTGCGTGATGCTCAAAAGCGGTGGAAATGATGTGCTTTTTGCCTTTTCTTGCACCGTAGAAAGCGGCAGAGCGAATGGCTTGGTTGTCCGCCTCGCTGCCGCCGGAGGTGAAGTAGATCTCTCTGGGCTCGCAGCCAAGGCATTTTGCCACACGGGCGCGGGCATCCTCCAGCACTTCTTTGGCTTCCTGTCCAATCGTGTGCAGACTGGAGGGATTGCCGTAAAATTTTTCAAAACAGGGCATCATGGCATTTAGCGCATGGGCACTGATTTTTGTGGTAGCAGCATTATCTGCGTAAACTTGCATATAGATTCCTCCGGGTATTTACCTAGTTGTTGTATGGGTAATATACCATTATTTACCTACATTGTCAATGGGTAAATAGACTTTGTTTCAGAAAAATTTTCCTGTTTTTTCGACTTTTGCTTGGGTTACATTTCGCCCGCCGAGGAATATTAACAGGGCAGACGCAAGGAGGGCATAATTATGAAAAAATTTTTGAATCGCACAGGTTTCATTATCATATTTGTATTGCTGCTAAGCATCACCGCCGGCGCTGTGGAGATGTTGGTTCCCGGCGGACAGGTGATCGGTTTGGAATTGGGGGACAACACCGTGACCGTCGCAGCATTTGATGACGAACTGGGCGCTGCCGCCCGGCAGGCAGGCTTAAAGACAGGCGACCGGATCCTGACAGTCAACGGCAAGTCCATCCATACTGCCGCCGATGTCCGCGATGCCTTGATGCGGTCCGACGGTACTGTGGAGCTGACGGTACAGCGCAACAAGAAAACCGACACCCTGCGCTTTGCCCCTGCGGTGACCCAAGACGGGCCCAAGCTGGGTGTTTATCTCAAGCAAGGGGTCACCGGCATCGGCACGGTCACCTGGTACGATCCCGACAGCGGCAAATTCGGTACACTAGGTCATGGGGTGAACAGCCCCCGGGGAGAGCTTTTGAATATGGTCAGCGGCAACGCCTATCAAGCCACCGTCATATCCGTGCGCAAGGGCGCCTGCGGTGACCCGGGACAGCTGATGGGTGCGCTGAAGGACGCTGACCCCATCGGCACCTTATACAAAAACACCACCCGAGGCATTTTCGGCAATGCAACAACCGGTTGGACCGGCACGCCCATACCTGTTTGCGACAGCGATGATGTGTGTACCGGCGCGGCAACCATTCGCTCCACTGTGGCAGGCGACCGTGTACAGGAATATTCTGTGGAGATTTTGAAGGTTTATCCCAATGCAGACAGTACGGGGCGTAACATCCTGCTGCGGATCACCGACCCCGCCCTGCTGGAAACCACCGGCGGCATCGTGCAGGGTATGTCCGGCTCACCGATAATCCAAGATGGCAAATTAGTTGGCGCCGTCACCCATGTCCTTGTGAATGATCCCACCACCGGATATGGCATTTTCATTGAAAATATGTTAGACGCAGCAGCATAATGCCTTCCCCTTGAGGGGAAGGTGGCAGCCCGAAGGGCTGACGGATGAGGTGTAAACGAGAAAAGCCAATCACCTCATCAGTCTGCTTCGCAGACAGCTTCTCCTCAAGGAGAAGCCTTTATGAAAGGAGAAAAATATGGATTTCTACAAAGTACCCATTGGGTTTGGCATGGCGCTGGCTGTGAATGAGCCGGCCATGAAAGCCTACTCTGCTATGACCGAAGACGAAAAACAAGCCATTTTAAACAAAGCCCACAATGTCCGCTCCGAACAGGAAATGCACGACCTTGTGAACTCCCTCGCCAACAGAGCAACATTTTAACCGCATATATCAAAAAGCCAAGGTAGTTAACCTTGGCTTTTTTACAGTGTCTATTTATATCCTTTCATGACCAACAATATAGCCGCACCCCCACTGCATAGATTCTCCTATTAATCGTTTGACAATCTGGAACACAACAGCAGTTTCGATACCCTTTGTTTTCTTAAAAATGTATTTTGTTTGCAAATCCTTGTTTGTAATCTCAACAATATGAATTGCAGCCAGCTTTTCTATTGCATCTAAAACCTCGTTTTCAGTCATAAAGCCTGCGCAAGCGATTTCATCAAAGGTAAATTCCTGTTCAAAATAATCAAAATCTTTCGGAAGCGGGTGGACAAAGGAGGTCTCCGGGGTGTTATCAAAGGCTTTTGTGTACATATATTGCAGAACTTTTGTAACATTGGGGTCACATAGTTTATTTAGACCCGAAACAATTTCCTTATTGACAATACTCTTTGCTCCCTGTTGAACATCAAAATCCGATGATATCACAGACAGATTGTCGGAAACAAAGGCAGCACCACGAAAAGCATACGGAAGAATTCCTAGTGTCAATGCTGGATTCATGCTTGTTGTCTCGTTAGAGGTATGTTTGAATGCGGCAAATTCTTTTAGGGCTACTGTTTCGGAAAATAATTGGTGATATAAATACTCTTTGATTTTATTCTGTGCTGTTATACTAAATTCGTCTATTTTTTGAATCTGGCATTTATGGACATGGGAGTTTTTCGTAGTTCCGTACAGATCATATAGGTTAATTTCTAATGCTTCCGCAATTCTTGGCAACAGCATCACATCGGGTAGAGAAACTCCGGATTCCCATTTGGATACTGCTTGGTTGGTAACACCCAGCAGTTCTCCGAGCTGTTCCTGTGTAAGGCCTTTTGCCTTTCTGTATCTTGCTACATTTTCTCCTATAGACATAATCAGCACCTCCATTTCTTTGTGGTTTTATTATATCACAGGAAAGAAACTATTGAAGATACTGTTTTGCGAATGGCATACCCCTGCAACTGCAAAAAATCGCCAAACGGTTGGAAAATGAAGATGCCATACTCCATTGGTGCGGCTGGTCAATCTTTTATTTCATATGAAAAGGTTTGTCCAAAACCTGACAATTCTGCACGTATATAATCCAATGTGCTATGCATTCTTTTAAGTTCAGGCAGCAAATCCTTAGGAACAGTGCTTTCACCTGTAATAATAATTCGATCAGGAATGCCTACTGTACGAAAAGCATCTAAAAAGGCATCCCAGTTTTCCCCATAATGATCAGGGAAAGAGAAAGTTTCCTTAATTCGGCTATGAATTTCGCCCAAATATCGGCACCCCTCTAAATTCAAAACAATTTCAGTATATTGTTCCATAGTGGTTCTCCTTAAACAACGTCAACAAATGTTTGATAGTGGTCATACGTCACAAAAACAAGTCCGTCGTTTGACCACAATACCCGCTGTGCGTTTCGTTTACCGTCCGTGTAGTTAATATCGGCTTCGTACCAAACTCTACCCGGAGCTGAAGGCAAGTGGCCATTATCATTGCGATATATGCCCATCATCGCCATTTTTCCAGGTGCATACTTACTGGGTGCTTTTCCCCATTTCCAACCCAATGATTGCAATTCGCTCCCTGTAATATAATACTCTGGCAAAAGCCCATAGTTCTTCAGTAGATAAGGCGCTCCATTTACACCTTGTTTCGTACAATCCTCGGCATTAAACGCATTCATCGGGGTGATTTCACAACGGCAACACCAATGTAAGGGCGGCATAGGGGAAACCGGCTCATTGATTGAATAAATCTTCCCGTGTATTGTACGGCATTCATAACAGGTTTTCAAGTCCAACGTTGCCTTCCAATGTTTCCATTTGTTGCTTTTGGGTCCAAAACCAGATCTGCTTTTGATCAAATAATACAAACTTTCTATCATCGCAACTCTCCTTAATATTATAATACACAAACGTTTGTTCTACAATTATATACTGCTATTTGTACTTTGTCAAGTACATCCTATAAGCAACCGATGTTCCGTTTTGCTGTCCGGAGATGGCATTTGTAACGAAAACCATACAGACTTTACTACAAAACGAAAATAAATTGGTGCAAAAAGTTGTCCTTTACTTGACACACTGGTGAGCGGCAGCCCGATTATCCAAGACGGCAAACTCATCGGCGCGGTGACCCATGTTCTTGTAAACGATCCAACCACCGGCTATGGCATTTTTATTGAAAATATGTTAGACACAGCTGCATAAAGGAGGTACCAACATGGATTTCTACAAAGTTCCTATTGGATTTGGCATGGCATTAGCGGTAAACGAGCCGGCAATGAACGCCTATTCCCAAATGACCGAAGAGCAAAAACAGGCAATTCTCAACAAAGCACACAATGTCCGCTCTGAAAAGGAAATGCATGACCTTGTGGCAAGCCTTGCCAATCGCATAGTGTCTTAACCGCATATATAGTAAAAAGCCAAGGTGGTTAACCTTGGCTTTTGCTCTAATATACATATTGGCTCAATTTATCAATTATCTCGATATACCGAGCATCCCCTCTTAAGGAATCAAATGAGCTCTGTCCATTCATCATTTCAATCTTTTCCTTACAATAGCAATGTGTACCGTCTGAATTCCACTTTCCGTCATCGTAGCCACGAAATGCAGGCGAGGAGTTCTTACCCTCATGGTATTCAAAATGAACGGCATATTCACACATTTTTTCAAGCGCATCAAGTGTTTTATCATATTCACCAAGAAATGAGTAGAGCCCAGCGATCTCCAAGTAATCGTCCGCAATATAACCATCATAATAATTGTAATCCTTGTTTGGGTACATAATCTGCATGATTCTTATGCTTTGCATCCTGATTTGAATTTTTTCCTCAAGAGTATACACCGGAAAAAGAGAGATTTTTCCAAGACAGTGGGAAAGTCTTGATGAACAAAATTTTGCGTAATCCATTAATTCCATTCGCTGTTTTTCGTCGCGGGTGTTATTCCAAAACAATAGCATATCTTCCCGAGATGCCCATACATGGGACAATTTATTGGAGAGTTTAACTACTTCGTCATATTTTTTGCTTTGTCCATGCATCATGATCTGCAAACGGTAAGCATGATTTTGGGGTCCCGTTTCAGTACATTCATTCAATATTTTTTCGAAAAGTCGCTCTACTTCATCCTCGTAGCCACTCATACAAACTAAGGTTTCAGCAAGTCTTGCCATCAGTTCAAATGAGCGCGGAAATTCCCTCAACCCGTTTCGTGCAATCTCAGCAGCTTCCCTGAATTGCCCTGTACGATAAAGTGAAAAGGATTCATTAATAAAGCTGTCTATTCTTTCTTTATCTTTATCACAATCCACACCAAGTAAATAATCTGTAGTAACATTAAAAACTCTTGCCAGTAAGGGAAGCTGTGAAATATCGGGTGCAGTTCTGTCGCATTCCCATTGAGAAACAGCATTTGCAGTAATGCCTAAGTATTCTGCAAGTTGTTCTTGGGTCATATCACGCTCCCGGCGGAGTTTTTTGATTGTTAATCCAATAGACATAAAACCAGCCTCCAATAAAAATTCAAAAGTACTTTTGTATGTCTATTATATCATACCATTAAAAGAGTTCTACACAGCAGATTCATACCAAAACTGAAGTGATACTGTTTTTTGGGTAGAAATGATATTACCTTAGAGCAAAGTAACTGCACCCCTTTGCTGCATCCCTTTGTATCTTGTCAAGTAGATCCAATCATTAACTTCTGTTTCGTTTTATTGCATCGAGGTGGTGCTCGTAATGAAAACTATATGGAATTTATTACAGATCGAAAGAATTAGTACAAATTTTGTCCTATACTTGACACACAGGTGTCCGGCAGCCCGATTATTCAAGACGGCAAGCTCATCGGCGCCGTAACTCATGTCCTTGTTAACGACCCCACAACGGGGTATGGTATCTTCATCGAAAATATGTTAGACGCGGCGGCGTAACTTGGCTCTCCCTCTGGGAGAGCTGGCAGCGCAGCTGACTGAGAGGGCACCCTCTCCGCCGCCTACGGCGGCACCTCTCCCAAAGGGAGAGGCAAGATTTGTAAAACGAAAGGAGAAACAACTATGGATTTCTACAAAGATTCCTGTTGCGGTGCCCGGCAGGAGCTGCGCCTGTCGAAGCAGGCTTGCTCCTCGCCGACCGCTGCCACTCGCTCACCTCGCTCCTCCCGCCACCGGCGGCGCTCGGATCGCTCCCCCATTGGGTTTGGCATGGCGCTGGCTGTGAATGAGCCAGCAATGAACGCGTATTCCAAAATGACCGAAAAACAAAAACAGGCAATTCTCAACAAAGCACACAACGTCCGCTCCGAGAAAGAAATGCACGACCTTGTGAACTCCCTGGCACACTCCTCAATCTAATAACGTAGGGCGGGGGCTTGCTCCCGCCGCTTTTCCTTGCAAATTCACCGCCTTGTGATATAATAAACGAAAAAACGGCAATAGGATTAGAAAATCGGACCGTGAGCATGAGGGAAAGGAAGCAGGACAATGATTTTGATTGTGGCAACGATCGTAATAACCATAATTTTGGTATTTTCAATAGCAGAGGCAGATTGTAAAAAAAGGGAAGCGGAAGCATTAGAGTTAGAGCGTGCCCGCCGGGAGGAAGAGAGAAAATACAGAGAATTGGAATTGAATGCCTTAAGCGATTTAAGATTCCCCTCCTGGAATATTATTCCTTATTTTGAGGAATCTGTACAAGTAAAAAGCCGTCAAACTTTGGAAAAATATGATGATATAAAATTCTTCAAAGAGAACAAAGAAAAACTTGCAGAGGCAGAGGAATTTATTAAAAGAAAAAAAGAAGTGGCGAGGACGTTAACAAGATTTCTGCACAACAATGCATACAAAGGCCATGATCTGTATCCAAGGTTGGAAAGACAAATCAAATCGACCATAGTAAATACATACGCTTACAGAGTGATCGTTCGTTACATAACGCCAGGCGGTAACTTGGGGGGCGAAAAAGAAATAGCGGTTAGTCAATCCAGGATAGATACATTTAAGAGGGACCCTTCGCTGCTTATGAGTAAGGGGGAATATAATAAATACTTAAAGGAACAGCAAAAGGAAGCTTTGCATCAGAAGCATCATGAATATTATGAGAGTGTAAACAATGTCATAGATTATGCAAATGAAAACAGAAATACTTTGGTTATTAAGGGAAGTCAAGCGCAGTTGGATGGTTTGATCGCTCAGTTATTTGACAGAACTGTTAACAGCATTAAGAGAATTAAAACTATCGATAGCGAAGAGTGGGATGTCGTCGGGGACTTCATTGCAAACCTTGCGAGCGATATAGGGAGCGTTGTTAAGAATAATCAAAGGATTCTGGAGTATTACGAGTCACAAAATTTCTTAAAGATTAAAGAAACCTGCGAAGCATTAATGAGTACCCAAAGGGAATTCAATGAATACATCACCGAGAAAGTACAATCAATCTCCCAGCTGTTTGGCACCAGAGTAGTTCGAAACGAAACGATCAATGACGATGAATATAACTATATTCGTCCATATAAAAAAACCGTCACGCCTTTCACTGCGGAGGTTTCTGCTGCGGTATTTGCAAGTGCAGAGAATAGCCCACTGGAGTATGTAGTAAAGTATTTCTACCCCAACAAAAAGATGTACCCGGAGCAAATACAGAAACTCTACCTGCTTGTGCAAGAACTGGAGACCTTGAGAGAGGCAAAGCAGATTATTGAAAGTTACAAAGTAGAGTATCAGCAATACCTTCGTGATGTTCCTGGTTTTATTATAGAAAACGATGAAGCAGGATTCTATTCAAGGCTTGGATTTGCAAACATTGATGAAAGTGTGCTTGTTGTAGAATACAAGTTTGTATACACTTCTGGTGGTGGAATGGCGCAGAGATCTTTCACTGTACCAATGACAGAGGAAACTATTGTTGAACTGATTAAGGCATTAGAAAGCAAACTTACTGCAAGTGCTTTTGCAAAAGAACAGCGATCTCTAATGACAAAGAAGCTGCGTGACTTTGTCAAAGAGCGAGATCATTTCACATGTTGCACTTGCAAAAACTCTACCCATATTGAGCCGAACTTGTTACTTGAAATAGACCATATCATTCCGGTGGCAAAGGGTGGTTGTACGGTAGAAGAGAATCTTCAAACACTTTGCTGGAAATGCAATCGTGCAAAGAGCGATAAAATAATAACCTAAAACATCGAAGCGCAAGCTGTGAACAACAGCTTGCGCTTTTTATTGTAGGAAGCCAAACCGATGGTCCGGAAAATATCAGATTTTGACGAAAAGGATAGAAAAATTAAACGTCTCCTTTTTTGACGATTCATCTATGTCAAGTTAAGGATCGCGGGTGAGGTGTGTCAAAACCTGCCTTTTACCTGCAAAAACGCATAAAAACCGCAGAAAAACACAAAATTTATGTGTACCTACAGAAAAAAGGAGCAATTCTATGGATTTTTATAATATGCACATTGGCTTTGGACTGGCGCTTTCCACCAACACCGCTGCTATGAACCGTTATGCCCATTTGACCGAGCAACAAAAACAGACCATTCTGACGAAAGCGCATAATGTCCGCTCGGAAAAAGAGATGTATTCCCTGGTGGCAAGTCTTGCTAACGGCACTTTTCACTAATGTATGGGCGGCAGAGTGCCGCCCCCGTTTCTTATATCTTGCATCTTGGCGGAAAACATATTATAATGATGGAAAATCAAGAACAAAGAGAGATTTACCATGATAGATCACAATGCGCCTGTTTCCGCATATATCCAGCTTATGAACCATTTCTCCGAGGCTATTGCCCAAGGAAAGTACAAACCCGGAGACAAACTTCCTTCCGAAAGCGCTATGTGCCGGGATTTCGGGGTCAGCCGTACCACTGTGCGGCAAGCCTTGCAGATTATGGCACAGCAAGACCTTATTTTCTCTGTGCACGGAAGAGGGACTTTTGTAAAAACCCCCGCGATCAGCAACGAGCTGACCAAGATCACCAGCTTCAGTCAGGTGCTGCAGCAAAAAGGTCTGAAGGGACAAACCTGTGTCTACGCCTACACCCCCCATATGGCTGAGGTGCACCCCATTTTGGGTAAAGAGGTTGCCTGCCTTGAGCTGGTGGGTTATATTTCCAATGCGCCGGTGGTATACTACCGCTCCTTTTTTAATTCCGATCTGGGCGAACAGATGTGGCAGGCTTCCAAGCAGGCAGAAAGTGCGGGCGAAGCCTTCTCTACCTATGATCTGTATGCCAAAATCAACATCCCCCGCTCCCACATTCAGCAAACTATCCGCGCCATCAATGCCACAGAGGAGCTGGCAAACATTTTGAACATTCCCGTGGGAATGGCGCTGATCACCCTGGAATCCGTCTACTGCGCGCCGGACGGAAGCGCTTTGGAACACAAAACCGGTTATTACCGTTCCGATGTTTACTCCTTTGATTTGCAAAGAGAAGCGTAAATATACCGTGGAGCAATACTCAGCTCCACGGTTTTTCACAAAACAGCTTGACAGTTCTCTTTCCCGGTGCTATACTTGGCATAACTTGTAATGACAAGTATAGCCGTCGGCTACAATCGAAGGAGGATTACCCATGAAAGACACATTAAGAATCATTTCCCCCAACGGCCACCTGGGCTTTGCTCCCACCAAAGAGGAGAGCTTCTGGATCGGCGCCGCTACCAAACCCGACTATTACTGCTGCGACTCCGGCAGCGATGACATCGGTCCTGTGCCTCTGGGCGCAGACAAGTGCGCCAGCCATCCCGACTGGCAGTACCACGATCTGGAGCTGATGCTGCTGGCTTCCCGCGAGCAGGGCGTGCCGATGATCATCGGCTCTGCCGGCGACACCGGAACCAACAGCCGCGTGGATATGTATGTAGATATGATCCGCGATATGGCAAAGAAGCACAATCTGAAGAAGTTTAAGCTGGCCTACTTCTATTCCGAAGTGGACAAGGAGTACCTGCGCAAGAAGATGCTTGCCGGCGAAAAGATCGAGGGTCTGGACGGCCGCAGCGATCTGACCATTGAAGAGCTGGACGCTACCACCCGTATCGTGGGTGTTGCCGGTGTACATCCCTTTGTTAAGGCGCTGGAGATGGGCGCAGATGTTATCATCGGCGGACGCACCAGCGATGCCTGCGTATTTGCCGCTGCCGCAATCTACGAAGGCTTCCCCGAAAATGTCTCCTACTATGCCGGTAAGGTTCTGGAGTGCGCATCCTTCTGCTGCGAGCCCTACGGCGCCAAGGAATCTGTTATCGGCACCATTACCAAGGACGATGTGAAGGTCACCGCTATGGCTCCCTTCCAGCGCTGCACCATCGCCTCCGTTGCCGGTCACGCTATGTATGAGCGCACCAACCCCTACTATGAGTATGTTGCCGGCGGCTGTATGGATATGAGCGAGTGCGTTTACGAGCAGTACGACGAAAAGACCTGCCGCATCACCAACCCCAAGTTTATCCCCATCGACGGCCGTATCAAAGTGAAGCTGGAAGGCTCCGGCTATGTGGGTAAGCGCTATCTGGGTATGGCCGGCATCCGCGACCCCTACACCATCAAGAACATTGACAAGGTTATTGATTGGGCAAAATCTCAGGTTGCCGAGCGGCATCCCAACGAGAAGTACGAGCTGAGCTACCGGATCTTCGGCAAAAACGGCGTTATGGGCGATCTGGTGCCCATCAAGGAGACCAAGTCCCATGAGCTGCTGGTGGTGGTAGAAGGTGTTGCTGCCGATGCCAAGCTGGCTGAAGAAGTCACGCTGATCGGTATGCGTCAGATTTTCTACGCCCGTCTGCCCGAGGTCAAGGGTACTGCCGGCACCGCCGCCTTCGTGCTGGACGAGGTCACCCCCATCTCCGACGCTTATGTCTGGACCATGGACCACACCGTTGAAGTAGACGATCCTCTGGAGCTGTTCCCCATCTCCATGATCGAAATCGGCTGATAGGAGGATACATAATTATGAAAACTATGAAGCTTGTTGATTTGGCTAAGACCATCCGCAGCAAAAATGCAGGCACTGACCGCATCACCTTCGACATCATTTTCCGTGATCCTGCCAACTATGAAATGGTAAAAAAGAGCGGCGTTTTGAACCGCAAGTTCATTTCGGAGCTGTTCGGTATTCCCGACAGCCGCATTGCCGACTTTGTGGAATTTGACCCCGGCTATGCCATTAAGTTCACCATCAACCGTCTGAAACCCTCCGGTTCCTTCGGTGAAGGCGATATTTTCGGCTGCCAGCAGTATCCTCCCCTGTTGGATATTGAGATCCCGGTAGAAGAATAATTGCGTCCGGTACTTGCTGCCGGGTTGTTTCGGAAACAACCCGGCAGTTTCTATCTGCTTGTTTCTTGAGGCTTATTGATTATGGGTGTTCTTTTTTATCTCGGCCTTTTTGCCACATTGTCCATCGTCGTCGGACTGTCTGTATGGTCCGGAACCAAATCCAAAAGCGGTCAGCGCAAATGCAGTTTTCCCGTGGTTGCCGGTGTCATTATGGGAACACTGGTGGGCGGCTCGTCCAGTGTGGGAACGGCACAGCTTGCCTACAACTACGGCTTCTCCGCCTGGTGGTTTACACTGGGCGCCGGTATTGCCTGCCTGATTTTGGCTCTTTTCTACGCAAAGCCCCTGCGCCGTACCGGCTGCAGCACTTTGGTGGGTATTATCAGCAAGGAATTTGGTGCCGGAACCGGTATGATGGCCTCGATTCTGTCCGCTGCCGGCACATTTATCAACATTATTTCACAGCTGATCTCCGCCACTGCCGTGATTGCAGTGGTGATGCCATCCATAAACATCGGTTCCGCTGTTGCCATCGCTGTGCTTTTTATGATTGCGTATGTGATCTTCGGCGGTTTAAAGGGCACCGGTATGGTCGGCATCGTAAAAATGGTCTTGCTATATACCGCGATGATTGCCTGCGGTCTTTTGGTGCTGAAAACAGTGGGCGGACTGCCCGGATTTACGGAACTGGTAAAAGGCATTCCGGATGCGGATAACACCAGGTTCTTTTCCCTGTTTGCCCGGGGGATCAGTGTGGATGCAGGTGCGTGTCTTTCCTTGATTCTGGGCGTTCTGACTACCCAGACATACGCACAGGCGGTGCTGTCCGGTCGTACGGATAAAGACGGTGTGACCGGCGCCCTTGTATCGGCTTTTCTCATTCCGCCCATCGGCATTGGCGGTATATTGGTAGGTCTTTATATGCGCGCCAACAGCGCCCTTTACCCGGGTGTGACCGCCAAAACCGCTCTGACTTACTTTGTCACCGCCCATATGCCGCCGTTGCTGGCAGGTATCATCCTGGGAGGACTCTTTATCGCTGTGGTTGGCACGGGAGCCGGTTTGGCGCTGGGAATTTCGTCCATTATCAACAACGATATCGTTAAGCGTCTGACCCATAGGTACGACGCACCCAACAAATCGGCTGCGCTTTCCAAGGTCTGGATCGCAGTGGTTTTGGTGTCTGCAGGCTTGCTGTCCTGCGGTGCATTGGGAGATACCATTTTACAATTCGCTTTTATGTCTATGGGTCTGCGGGGTGCTGTGATTTTCGCTCCGCTGCTGTGCGCACTTTGGCTGCCGGGACGGATTCATCGGCGGTATGCGATCGCTTCCATTATAGCCGGACCCCTCGCGGTTCTGATTTTCGGTCTTTGGAAGGTATTCCCCTTTGATTCGCTGTTTGTGGGAATCGGTGTATCTATGCTGATTATGGGCATCGGGTTGCTTGACACAAAAAAACAACGGATTGCCAACGGTTAGGCGAAACAAAGAGAAGCGCTCGGCGTCCAATATGTCGTTCTGTCGGGCGATTCGTAAATCGCCCCTGCAATTACAAACAAGACCTCCGGATATCCGGAGGTCTTGTTTCATTTTTTGTTATGCTCTGCCGATCACTGCGTGGTACATCTGCAGTTTCTTTTCAGAAGAAAGCGCGCAGCGGTCATCAAAGCCGCTGGCGGCAAGATTTTCCCGGCTGGGAATCTGGCAGTACCGGTAATAATCCATAAAGGTATTGTAGGTGGCATGGATGCCGTCCCACCCCCGCATACCGGCCAGCGGGTCAAGAACCACCCGTTGATAGAAAATGTCCTGCACTCCCAGCACCATATGCAGATACCGCATCTGGAACAGGGTGTCGTGGAACTGTTCCTGGGTTTCGCCCACCACATTTACGGTGTAATACAGCTGCACCTGAATACCCTTGGAACGAATATAGGGAACGATTTCGTATAGCTGATCGTTACCAAAGAGCTTTCCGTTTTCCTTACGCAGCTGCTCGTTGCCGCTGATGGCAGAAATTTCCAGAATCGTCTTGTCCGGTTCAAAAGTAGCCGCCACCTCGTCCACAAAGTCCTTGGTGGGAAGCTGGAAACACTCTAAGTACATCGCCGGACGAATGCCGGACTGGCGGATTTTTGCAAATACATCTTTATAGTAGGCTTTGCCGAACATCTGCAGATCGTGACTGGGAGACACCTGACAGCCCTTTTCGTGGATAGCCAAAAAGTCCGCTGCCACCTTCTCCGGGGCGCGCTTGAGCACATTACAACGGCGGAACAGCGCCTGCATATTATCCTTGGCGCCGCAGCAGTAGGCGCAGTTATACAGACAGCCCCGGGCAATGCACAGCCACTGGCTGGGGGTCTTGCTGTCCCGCAAGCCAAATATGGAAATTTGCGGAATATACTCCCCGTGGACAAAAAAGTCCGTGGGCACAAAATCCAACTCGTCCAAGGTGGTCTGCACCCAGGTCTTTTCTGATGTCACCACCTGCCCATCGGCTCTGTAAACCAGGTTGGGAATATCCGCCAATGCCGTATCGCTGTGACCGACCAAGCAGTCTGTCAGAAGCTCCATAGGCAGGTCGCTGTCGCCGGTGACCGCATAGTCCACCGCCGGGAAATTCTCCAGAATCTCCTTACCGTAAATGGTGGTGGTATAGCCGCCGATGACTACCGGTATATCCTTCCAGACTTTCTTGGACTGCTCCGCCACATACATCGCGCCGAAAGAATGCTCATACCAGTGCAGGTCCGTCATCAGCACCCTGTATTGGGTGTTCTTCAGCAATTCCGGCAGGCTGAAGGCAGGATCCAGCGATGCTTCCACCGCCATATTGATGCCCAACACCGCGTAGCCCTTTGCCCGCAGACCGTTCAAAATGGCGATAATGCCCATAGGCATAATGCCATAGCGGGTATTGTCCTCGCCGATGGGATTTTTGGTGGAATGGATATATAAAATGTCAAATTTTTGAAGCATTTTTCTGCCTCCGAACAGGATAAATCTAGTGGTTTTATGATACCATACGGCAAAATAATTGTCAACAAAGCCGGTCTTGCCCCTATGTTCTATGGCATCACCATCGACACCCTCGTGACCTTCACCGCCCTTGTGGTAATTTGGTGTATGGGTCTGATGTAACACAAAAAGGACGCACAAACCGTGCGTCCTTAAAATTTTGCCTGTATGGCGGAAATTCCTCGCTGCAAAGCATTTTCCTCCACTCCGGCCTGTCGGAGATAGCCTTCCTCAGTGGTGCTGCCATGGGGCACCGCCCAGGCGCCGGCATCGGTGCCGGGTGCCAAAAGACCGCCCATCCGGTGAAAGATATCCACATTTTCCAGAGCGCTTTCCAAAGTTTTCTCCACATCGGTCTCGGAAAACCGCCCGGTTCCCCGGAGATTGCCGATGGTGGACAGGGTGGGTACCCAAACCGTGCCGTTTTCTTTCATGGCGCAAAGGGCATCTGCATTGAGGTATGCTCCGTGTTCCACGGAGTCCACCCCCGCCTGCGCCGCCGCCAGCACCGTATCCGCCCCGTTGGCGTGGGCCATCACCGCCATACCCTCCTGGTGGGCAATGTGGATCAGCTCTTGGATCTCCTCCGGGTCAAGTCCCGGCTGGGTCAGCACCCCGAACCGGTCAAAATCCATCAGCCCGGAGATCATAATTTTCACAAAATCGCCGCCGTTTTGCCGGGTCTTTACCACCAAAGCTGCGTATTGCCGCAAATTTTCATAGGCGGTACCGATGAATTCGCCGTAGTGTCCGGCACGGCACAGGGGCGAAAGGGGTGTGCGGTAGGTAATGCCGTATTCTGCTGCCAGTTCCCTTGCTTTAGCGCCTACGCCCCAGCGGTCTCCGCCATCCCGGAGGTAGGTGTAGCCCAAATTCCGGTAAACACCAAGGGTCTTGCGGATAAACGCTTCATCGGGTCTTGCCTTGTGCCGACCGATGGCAGACTTCCACTCCACCCCGTCCAGCACCATATGCATATGACAGTCCGCTTTCATCGTAACACCTCACTTTCTCTTGCCTCCCCCTTTGGGGGAGGTGGCTGCCCGAACGGGCAGACGGAGAGGGTTACCGAACCCCCTCTCCGTCTGCGGCTCGTTCCTTACCGCCGACAGCTCTGCCTTTGGGAGAGCCAAGTTTTGATTTCAGTATACCAAACCCAAAGAAAATTGTAAACTTTTTTATATTCCTATTGCAATAGCGGAAAGGTTTGGTAAAATAGTAAGCTAGAGAAGAATTTTCCGTTAGGAGGAAACGCCTGTGATAAAAACACTTGCCCGGAGCATCCGGGAATATAAATGGGCCTCTCTGGGCAGTCCCATTTGCATGGTGGGTGAGGTCACCATGGAAATCCTTATCCCTCTGGTCATCGCCAAGCTCATCAACACCGGCATCAACACCGGTAATATGACCGCTGTGCTGCAGCAGGGTGGTCTTTTGCTGCTGTGTGCCCTGTGCAGCCTTACCTTTGGCGTGGCATCGGCATTTTTTGCATCCTACGCCAGCACCGGCTTTGCCCGGAACCTGCGCCACGATATGTTCGCCAAGGTGCAGACCTTCGACTTTTCCAACATCGATAAGTTCTCATCCTCGTCCATCGTCACCCGTCTGACCTCCGATGTCGCCACCCTGCAAATGACCTTCCAGATGTCCATCCGGATGATCTTCCGCACCCCGGTGATGTTGGTGATGGCACTGATCATGGCCTTCCGCATCAGCCCCAGTATGAGCGTCATCTACTGCATCGTGCTGCCGCTGCTCGCCTTCGGTCTGCTGTTTCTCATCAGCCGTGTCCACCCCATTTTCGAGCGGGTGTTCAAGATCTACGACAATCTCAACAATGTGGTGCAGGAGAATATCCACGGCATTCGCGTGGTGAAATCCTTCGTCCGGGAGGATAAGGAAGTGGAGAAATTCACCGACACCTCCGACGAAATCTACAAGGACTTTGTAAAGGCCGAGCGGATCATGGCCTTTAATAACCCTCTGATGCAGTTTGCGGTGTACACCTGTATGATCGTGATCTCCTACTTAGGCGCCCGTCTGGTGGTAGGCGGTACTCTGGATACCGGCGATCTGACCGCGATGTTTACCTACACAGGTCAGATTCTCAGCGGTCTGATGATGATGTCTATGGTATTCGTGATGTTCACTATGAGCCGCGCCCCTATGCGTCGTGCCTATGAGATCTTGACGGAAACCCCCGACCTTGCCCAGCCGGAAAATCCTGTCACCCAAGTGGCTGACGGCTCCATCGACTTTGAAAATGTATCCTTCCGGTACAGCAAGACCGCCGGCAGAAATGCCTTGGACAGCGTGAATCTGCACATTGCCCCCGGAATGACCGTGGGTATCCTGGGTGTCACCGGCTCTTCGAAATCCACTCTTGTACAGCTGATCCCCCGGCTTTACGATGCCACCGAAGGCACTGTAAAGGTGGGCGGTGTGGATGTGCGGGATTATGACATCACCTCCCTGCGGGACGCGGTTTCTATGGTTCTGCAGAAGAATGTGCTGTTCTCCGGCACCATCAAGGACAACCTGCGCTGGGGCAATCCCGATGCCACCGATGAAGAAATGGTTAAGGCCTGCCAGCTTGCCTGCGCCCACGATTTTATTACCGGCTTCCCCGATGGCTATGACACCCACATCGAGCAGGGCGGCAAGAATGTATCCGGCGGACAGAAGCAGCGGCTTTGCATCGCCCGGGCGCTTTTGAAAAAGCCCAAGATTCTGATTCTGGATGACTCCACCTCCGCGGTAGACACCCGTACCGATGCACTGATCCGCAAGGCTTTTGCCGAAGAGATCCCCGGCACGACCAAGCTGATCATTGCCCAGCGGGTGGCCTCTGTGCAGGATGCGGACTTGATCCTGGTGATTGACGGCGGTAAAATCGCCGCGCAGGGCACTCATACAGAGTTGTTGGAGACCTCCGCCATCTACCGTGAGGTCTATGAATCCCAAGTGAAAGGCGGTGAGGAGTAATGCCCCCTGTAAGAATGAAAGGTGACGGTCGTAAGGCCAAAAACCCCAAAAAGACCCTCCTGCGACTGCTTGGCTATATGAAGCCCTACCGTACCACTATGATCATCGTGGTGCTGTGTATCCTCCTTGCCTCCTTTGCACAGGCCGCCAGCAGCAAATCCATCCAGTATGTTATAGACGATTATATCAAGCCCCTCATTGGACAGAACAACCCGGATTTTGCGCCGCTGGTAGGATTTCTGGGGGTGATGGCAGGTATTTACCTCGTGGGTATGGTATCTGCGTTCCTGTATAACTTCCTGATGGTCAAGGTGGGACAGGGCACCCAAAAGCAAATCCGGGATGCTATGTTCCGCCATATGCAGCGCCTCCCCATTCGCTACTTTGACTCCCATCCCGCAGGCGACCTGATGAGCCGCTACACCGGCGATATCGACACCCTGCGGCAGATGATCTCCCAATCCATCCCCCAGTGCATCTCGTCGCTGGCAACCCTGGTGACGGTGTTCGTGATGATGCTGGTCACCTCCCCCATTCTCACCGCTGTGGTGGTGGTCACCGCCTCCGGTATTCTCTGGGTCACCAAGTCTGTGGCAAGCAATACCGCCAAGTTTTTCATCGGCCAGCAAAAGTCTTTGGGCGCGGTGAACGGCTATGTGGAGGAGATGATCTCCGGTCAGCGGGTGGTGAAGGTGTTCTGCCGGGAAGAGACCTGCAAGAAAGAGTTTGACGGCATCGCCGAGGAGCTGCGGGTCAATGCCTACAAGGCCGGTTCCTTTACCAATATGATGGGCCCTGTAAACAACAATCTGGGCTACCTGCAATATACCATTCTGGCGGTGATTGGCGGATTGATCGCCATCGCTACCGAAGAGACCCTGATTTCTCTGGGCGGTTTGGTGAGCTTTTTGGCGCTTAGCCGCAGCTTCAATATGCCCATCGGCCATGTCAGCAACCAGATCAATGCCATCGTTATGGCGCTGGCCGGCGCCGAGCGCATCTTTGAACTGATGGACGCAGAGACAGAGACCGACGACGGCTATGTAACCCTGGTCAATGCCAAGGAAGAAAACGGCAGTCTGACCGAATGCAAAGAGCGCACCGGTCGCTGGGCATGGCGCCATCCCCATCAGGCGGACGGCAGTGTTACCTATACCGAGGTCACCGGCGCCATCACCATGGACTCTGTGGACTTCGGCTATGTGCCGGATAAGCAGGTGCTCTACGATGTGACTCTGTATGCCAACCCCGGTCAGAAGATCGCCTTCGTGGGCGCAACCGGCGCAGGCAAGACCACCATCACCAACCTCATTAACCGGTTCTATGACATTGCCGACGGCAAGATCCGTTACGACGGCATCAACATCAACAAGATCCGAAAGAACGATCTGCGGAAGTCCTTGGGCATCGTGCTGCAGGAGACCAACCTCTTCACCGGCACGGTGATGGAAAACATCCGCTACGGCAATCTGGATGCCACCGACGAGGAGTGCATCGCCGCGGCAAAGACCGCCAATGCCCACGATTTCATCACCAGACTTCCCGAGGGCTATGACACCATGCTCACCGGCAACGGCGCCCAGCTGTCCCAAGGTCAGCGGCAGCTCATTGCCATCGCCCGGGCAGCGGTTGCAGATCCTCCTGTGATGATTCTGGACGAGGCCACCTCCTCCATCGACACCCGTACCGAAGCCTTGGTGCAACGGGGTATGGACGCGCTGATGCAGGGCAGAACCACCTTTGTCATTGCCCACCGCTTAAGCACTGTCCGCAATGCCGACTGCATTATGGTGCTGGATCACGGTAAGATCATTGAGCGCGGCACCCACCAGGATCTCATCGATCAGCAGGGCACCTACTACCGGCTCTACACCGGCGCCTTTGAACTGGAATAAACAAAAAAGCACCCCCTTGGGGTGCTTTTTTGAATGCAAAATGCAAAGTGTAAAGTGCAAAGTGAAGGTATCGCCTACGGCGATTTATTTTCATTCGTCGGCTTTGCCGACACATTCATTTTGCATTTATCATTTTGCACTTTGCATTAAAAACCGCAGGTGCAAACGCACCTGCGGTTGTTTTTTACTTCGTGCCGAAGATGCGGTCGCCGGCGTCGCCCAGACCGGGAACGATGTAAGCATGCTCGTTGAGCTTCTCATCGATGGCAGCAACATAGATGTCTACATCCGGGTGTGCTTCCTGCACAGCCTTCACGCCCTCGGGGCAGCCGATGATGTTCATCATAATGATGTTGCGGCAGCCGTGCTTCTTCAGAAAATCGATGGCGGCGATGGCGCTGCCGCCGGTGGCCAGCATAGGATCCACCACGAACACCTGCCGCTTGCCGATATCCTCAGGCAGCTTGCAGTAATACTCCACAGGCTGATGGGTCTCGGGGTCACGGTACAGACCGATGTGACCGACCTTGGCAGAGGGGATCAGATCCAGCATGGCATCCACCATACCCAAACCTGCACGGAGAATGGGAATGATCGCCAACTTCTTGCCTGCCAGCTTATAGCAAGTGGCCTTTGCCACGGGGGTCTGCACTTCCACCGCTTCGGTGGGCAGATTCCGGGTGGCTTCATAGCACATCAGACCGGAGATTTCGCCGACCAGCTCACGGAATTCCTTAACACCGGTCTTTCTGTTCCGCAGGATCGCCAGCTTATGCTGAATCAGAGGATGGTTCAGTTCATGTACAACACTCATTTGGATGCTCTCCTTTATTTTGTTTCTTTGGCAAGCCGTTCACGCTCGGCCTGGGAAAGTCTTAAATAGTTGGGTGTCAGGCTTGCGCCGTCACCGGGAATGCCGGCATCCACCATATCTTGGGCAAGGAGTGCGACCCCTGCCGCCCGCTGATGGCGCCGATGCTCCGGTGGCAACACCAAACCGGGCACCTGCCCGTTAAGGGTATTATAGCACAAAACTGCGCCATCTCCAACTAAAAAAATCGGTTTTTCGCAATTTTTTAATTTTTCTCCCAGTTCTTCGATGGCAATGGCAGAATCGTCCAGCAATCTTTCAAGCTTTCCGCCCTCAGCACGGAAGATGGCGGTGTAGGTCTGACTGCGGCGGGCATCCATAGTGGGAACCACATAGCCGTCCCAAACCCCTAAGTTCTGCGCCATCGCTTCCAGTGTAGACACACCGTAGCAGGGAAGCTCCCGACCCCAGGCAAAGCCCTTTGCCGCCGCCACGCCGATGCGCACACCGGTAAAGCTGCCCGGTCCGGCGGCTACTGCCACGGCGGTCACATCGGTTGCTGTTTTGCCGCAGCTTTTCAGCAGGTCTTCCGCCATAGAAAGCAGGGTCTGAGAGTGGGTCAAGCCTGTATTCTGATAGCTCTCTCCCAACAAAATGCCGCCATCCAAAAGCGCCACGGATGCGGCTTTTGCGGAAGTCTCAAAGGCTAAGATCACAGATATTTCCTCCTGTTACGGTAATGCGCCGGGCGTCCTCCCCCAGCTTTTCGATGGTGACGGTGATGGGGTCTTCCAAGGCATCTTCCACATTTTCACTCCACTCCACCGCGCACACGCCGCCCCGGTCCAGATAATCCTCCCAGCCGATATCAAACAGATCGTCGGCAGAGTGCAGGCGGTACATATCAAAGTGGAACAGGGGAATCCGTCCCGACAGGTATTCATTGACAATGGTGTAGGTGGGGCTGGTCACCGGCTCATTTGCCCCCAGACCCCGGGCAAGTCCCCGGGTGAAGGCGGTCTTGCCTGCGCCCAAATCTCCCCGGTAGGCGATCACCGCCCCGGGAGTCAATTGTTCCGCCAGCTTGGCACCAATAACCTCGGTTTCCTCCGGCGAATTGGTGATAAATTCCATAGTATTTCCTTTCAAAGACATCCCTATAAGCCTTCCCTTGGGGGAAGGTGGCAGCCCGCAGGGCTGACGGATGAGGGATCGCCTATGCTAACTTGTTTTTTACCGCTAAATCTATCTGCTCGCATACTCCGCGAAAATTTCTGAAAATATCCAAATTAGAAAATCGCAAAACAGTTAAACCCAGACTCTCCAAATATACCGTTCGCTTTTGGTCATATTCCATTTCTTCGGGTTCATAATGCTGTGACCCGTCTAATTCCACAACCAACCTTGCCTGAAAGCAATAGAAATCTACAATATAATTCTCAAAAGGGACTTGGCGTTTGAATTGCACCGGATAAGATTTCAAAAAATCATACCAAAGATGCCGTTCTTCCTTGGTCATATTCTTCCGTAAATGCTGGGAATGGTGCAATATTGTCTTGCTTTTTATCATTTTGAAGCCTTTCTGCGTGTCGCACTGCACGCCATCCCTCATCCGCCCCTTCGGGGCACCTTCCCCCCAGGGGAAGGCTTTATTGACTGTTTTTCAGCTTTTCTGCCTGGTCGGCGGTGGCGAGGGCATCGATGATCTCATCGATGGCGCCGTCCATCACCTGGTCGATCTTGTAAAGCGTCAGACCGATGCGGTGGTCCGTGACACGGCCCTGGGGGAAATTGTAGGTGCGGATGCGCTCGTTACGCATACCGGTACCCACCTGGCTGCGGCGCATACCGGTCACTGCGGCATCCTGCTTTTGACTCTCGATCTCATAGAGCTTGGAAGCAAGCATCCGCATACATTTTTCCCGGTTCTGCAGCTGGCTCCGTTCCTCCTGGCAAGCCACCACAATGCCGCTGGGCTTGTGAATCAGCCGCACCGCAGAGCTGGTTTTATTGACATGCTGGCCGCCTGCGCCGGAGGCTCTGTAGACCTGCATTTCAATGTCGGCAGGGTTAATTTGCACATCCACCTCTTCCATCTCCGGAAGCACCGCAACGGTAGCGGTGGAGGTGTGGACACGACCGCCGGACTCCGTCTCCGGCACACGCTGTACCCGGTGGACACCGGACTCGTATTTCAGTCTTGAGTAGGCGCCCCGTCCACCTATGACGAAGTCCGCCTCCTTCACACCGCCAAGCTCCGTTTCGTTATAGTTCATCAGCTCAATGCTCCAGCCCATCTTTTGGGCATACATAGAGTACATCCGGAACAAGCTGTGGGCAAACAGGGCGCTTTCCTCACCGCCCACACCGCCACGGATCTCCACAATGACGCTTTTGTCATCGTTGGGATCTTTGGGTAGGAGCAGGATCTGCAGCTTGCTGTGGAGGTCTTCCTTTGCCTGCTTTGCCTCCTGATAGGTCTGCTGGCAAAGCTCCTTCATCTCCGGGTCGCTCATCAGCTCCTGGGCATCCTGCATATCCCGTTCTGCCTGCCGGTATGCCCGGTAGGTCTCGATGATGGGCTCCAAGTCATTCCGCTCCCGCAAAATGGCGGCAGCTTTTTTGGGGTCGTTATAAAAATCCGGCTGCTCCGACCGGGCGCAAAGCTCTTCAAAGCGGCTCTCCACCGCCTGCAATTTAACCCCCATAGCATTCTCCTTGGCATTACTATGGATAATATACCCTATTTTTTGTACTTCGTCAAATATATTTGTATGTAGGGCGGGGCCTTGGTCCCGCCGCCAATAACAGGAATCTTCTTCGGCGGGAGCAAGCCCCCGCCCTACATTATCATTGTCAATTTTCCACTTTTGTGCTATGATAAGAAAAACATATCCCGGGAGGGGATTTTATGGGAAAATGTCTGATTTTTTGCGCCGGTGGGTTTGCCGGTCTCTTAGAACCCATCGCCCCCGACGATTACAGCATCGCCGCTGACGGCGGTCTTGTCCACACCCAGGCGCTGGGTCTGACGCCCAATATGATTTTGGGGGATTTTGATTCCCTTGGCTATGTGCCGGAGGGAAGTACGGTATTTCCTGTGGAAAAGGACGATACCGATGCCATGCTGGCAGTAAAAAAAGGCTTGGAACTGGGGTATCGGGATTTTCTGCTTTACGGCAGTCTGGACGGTCCCCGGCTTGACCATAGCGTTGCCAATTTCCAGACCCTGCAATACCTTGCTGACCGGGGGGCAACGGGACTTTTGGTGGGTAAGACCCAAATCGTCACGGTGGTAAAAGACGGAAAGATTTCTTTTCCTGCCGGAAAAGAAGGCATCGTTTCCGTGTTCTGTATGGGCACCGATGCCCACGGGGTCACCATCCGTGGTCTAAAGTATGCTTTGGAAAAGGGCACCCTCACCGCCGGTTTCCCTTTGGGTGTCAGTAACCACTTTACCGGACAGGCGGCAGAGATTTCCGTGGAAAACGGCAGTCTGTTGGTCATCTACGACCGATCTGACTCGTAGGGGCGAGCATCGCTCGTCCGCTTATGCGTTTTTACGGACGGCCAATGGTCGCCCCCTACAATTTGCAAACGAAAAAGGAGCGTCATTGCGACGCTCCTTTTCTTATTTATCTTCTTCGGGAACTAAATCCAAGGTGATGGTCTTCACATCGGTGCGCAGCTGCACATACCGCACACCGGCAGCGTCCAGCATCCGCTTGGAGGCTTTGGTGGTGGGGGTATCGGCGTACTTGTCGGACAGATAGCAGATCTCCCGGATACCGCTCTGAATGATAGCCTTGGCGCACTCGTTGCAGGGGAACAGCGCCACATAGATCCGGCTGCCCCGCAGGTCACGACCGTTGGCATTGAGGATCGCGTTCAGCTCCGCGTGGACAACATAGGGATACTTGGTGTCCTCACCGGTGCGGTCCCAGGGAAAATCATCGTCACTGCAGCCCTTGGGCATACCGTTATAGCCGGTGGAAATAATGATATTATCCTGGGACACGATGCAGGCGCCCACCTGTGTGCTGGGGTCCTTGCTGCGGCGAGCCGCCAGCATGGCAACACCCATAAAATATTCGTCCCAACTGATATAATCTGCTCGTTTCATGGTAAAACCCCCTGTTTTTGGTGTATTTAGCATACCAAACCAAGGGGGATTTGTCAATCATTTCACGCACCTGCTATGCTAATCAAAAAGATGAATGCAAAGTGTAAACTGCAAAGTGCAAAGTGAAGGTGTCGCTCTGCGACTTATTAAAATCATTGCCGAAGGCAATACCACCATTTTGCATTTATCATTTTGCACTCTTTCTTCGTTATCGATTATCACTTTTCTTCCGGGTCAGCACCATCGCAACGGCAACGGCGGTGATACCACCTACCAGCTTGCCCACGATCATTGCCGGCAGCATCTGGGGGGCAAATCCGGCGGTAAAGCCCATATGGTCGCCGAACACAAATGCCGCGCTGACGGCAAAGGCGATATTCACCACTTTCCCCCGGTTATCCATATCCTTCACCCGTTCAAAGGTGGCAATGGAATTGGCGAGGGTGGCAATCAGACCGCCGGCGGCAGTCTCATTGATGCCCAGCCGCTTGCCCAGTGCCATCAAGGGTCTGCGCAGCAGACGGGTCACCACATGCACCAGCGGAAACGCGCCCGCCAGCACAATGGCGATGGCGCCCACCGTTTCAAAGCCTTCGCTCAGAGGCGCCATACCGGGAATCACCGTAAAGCCGGTGAGCTCCTCCACAATCGCCGCACCCAAGCCGATGGTAATGAGGATAATGACCCCCTTGCCGAAAATCCCAAAGCCCTTGATCATTCCCTTTTCCGCAAGCACAAGACCCAAGGCGATGAGACCGCCGATTAAGACGATGGGAATGAGATTCCGCAGCACCATCCCTACGGGAAAGCCTGCCACCAAGCCACCTGCCAGCAGACCTGCCGGGATGGTGACGATACCCGCCAAAATGCCCTTTGCCATATAGGGTCTGTCTTCCTCGTGCAATATCCCCATGGCAACGGGGATGGTAAAGACGATGGTAGCGCCCAGCATACTGCCGCAGATCACGCCGCCCAGCAGCGCCGCATTGGGGTCAGCAGACATCTGCTGCGCCAGCGCGCCGCCACCCATATCGCAGGCTAAGATGGTGCCTGCAAACATAGCCGGGTCTGCCCCCAGAAACCGGTAAACCGGCACCACCACGGGGTTTAACAGCTTTGCCAGCACCGGCGCCAGGGAGATGATGCCCAGCATCGCCAGCGCCAAGGTGCCCATAGCAAGGATACCCTCCTCAAAGGGATGACCCAAGCCAAACCGGTTGCCGAAGATTCGGTCAATGGCGCCCAATGCGGCAAACACCGCCATCACAAAAATCAGTATCTCATGAGCCGACATGGCGCTCCTCCTGATCGATGATGGCCACCACCGCCGCGTCCACCGGCGCTTCCATACAGAATTTGCTGGCTACCGTGCCGGTGACAAGGAGTACCTTATCGCCCTTGCCGGCGCCCACATGGTCTGCCGCCACCACCGGTCCCAGCATCGTGTCCACCACCAAAAAGGTCTGCCCCTGCAGGCACTGTGCCTTGCGGGTGGACCAGACAGACCCGGTGACTGTTCCTATTTTCATTTCAAAATCTCCTTTGCTAACGGTGTCAGCACCGACCCGGGAGGCGGCTGTTTGCCTGCCTGTTTCAGCGCCCTTGCCTCTTCGGCGGTGATGAGCCGCTTCTGCGCTCCGTCGGTAAATACGATGCCCAAATTCTTCATATTCCGCCGGCTTGACGCCAGTGCCGCCCCCAATGCCCGGTTTTTGGGCGCTTGGGGAAAGCCGGGAGCATAGCAGATGACACTTTTCCCCTCCGCCAGAAATTGCAACGCTTCCTCGTGGGCAAAGTACAAAGCCTCCGAAAGGGTCAGCGAACCGATGACCACCGCATCATAAGGGGGTGTTTGGGCGTAGGTATAGCCTAAGTCGCAGGGCGGCTCACAGCCTAACAGTTTTGCCCGCATGGCAGAATCCTCCCCAAATCGCCGGCTTGGAAGCCGCAGGCATTTGCCTCGTCATAGTCCAGGTGCACCCGAGTCCGAAAATCCGGGCTGACCCGCACCACCACATCGTCAAAAATGAGAGGTCTGTCCGTATAAGTCTGCAGGCGCACCACCTGCTTATCCGCAACCTGCATAATGGCGGCATCATCGGGGGTGATGTGGATATGGCGCTTGGCAACCATCACACCTTCTGTAAGCTGTACCGTTCCCTTATCTCCCCGGAGGGTCGCTCCGGGTGTGCCTTTCACATCACCGGACTGACGGACAGGGGCAGAAATGCCCAGCGTCCTTGCATCGGTCATGGACAGCTCCACCTGCCCGACTTTCCGCGCCGGACCCAGCACCGCCACATTGGTGATTTCCCCCTTGGGTCCCACCACCGTCACCCGTTCATTGGCCAAATACTGCCCCGGCTGGGACAGCTCCCGTTTTGGGGTCAGCGGATGCCCGAACAGCACCTGCGCCTGGGTATCGGTCACATGGACATGACGACCGGATGCCTCCAGCTCGATAAAGATTCTGTCCATCACCTGTTGGGCAATATTTTCAAAATCCAAAATATCCCTCCTTTTATAATACTTGGCTCCCCCTCTGGGGGAGCTGTCAGCGCAGCTGACTGAGAGGGCCCTCTCCGTCACGGCTTACGCCGTGCCACCTCTCCCAAAGGGAGAGGCAAGTTTTATTTCGCTTTCAGCTGAATCATAATCAAATAGAGAAAACTGCTCAGGCGATTGAAGGCGCGGAGCAGGTCCTCCCTGCCGACAGGAAATGCCGCCACCGCCTTCAATTCCGCCGCCCGGGCGGCGCAACGAGCGCGGTTGCACTGCAAAAGGAGCATACCATCCTCCGGCGACGGCATAAAATGGGGCTGACCGTAGAAATCCTGTGGGCGGTGACTCCGCTGGCGCAAAGCCTTTGCATCCATACCGCCCAGCAAAATTTCTTTCACCGGCTCGTCCAGCACCTCATTGCGCAAAAGGGTGCGGGTATAACAGAGGGCATCTGCCAGCTGTTTGCGAATCTCCCCTTCTGCCTTGGCGCAACATAAAAGCAATTCCGCCTCCAGAGTATCCACCGCCCCCCGGAATAGAATCCGGGGGTGGGTCTTTTCCACCAGGATTTCGGCATTCAGATGGGTCATATGCTCCGGTTTTTCCTCCATATAACCGCCGTTTAACAGCCGGTAGCGTTCCGGTCTTGCCTGCGAAGCCGGCAGTATTTCGATCCGCTCCCGGGTGAGAAAATCCCGGGCATCGGAGGTCAATTGGTCGCCCTTGCCCAAGTAAAACACCCGTTTGCCGTCCCGGTTGCGGATGTTATCCCGGACGGATACCGCCGTATAGAGCATTACTTAGCGGCGGCAGGAGGGGTCTGCTTGCCCTTGGGCAGGATGTTATCCACCTCGGTGTGGGGACGGGCGATCACATGGACGGAAATCAGCTCGCCCACCTTTTCCGCTGCGGCAGCGCCGGCATCGGTGGCAGCCTTCACGGCACCCACATCACCCCGCACCATCACGGTCACCAGACCGCCGCCTACCTGCTCCTTGCCCACCAGCTGCACATTGGCAGACTTGACCATCGCGTCAGCTGCTTCGATGGCGCCGATCAGACCCTTTGTTTCGATCATACCCAGAGAATTTGTGTTCATAAAATGACTTCCTTTCCTTATTGCAGATGATTTTCTTATACCGTTACCCTTGCCTCCCCCTTTGGGGGAGGTGTCAGCCGAACAGGCTGACGGAGAGGGTACCCCCTCAGTCAAAAATCAGAGATTTTTGACAGCTCCCCCGGAGGGAGAGCCAAGTAGATGCATTTACCGCAGGCGTTCGAGAATTTTTGCTGTTAAAATTTCCACCAAGTCGGCATCCACCGTCTGTTTTTTTACTTCCTCTGTGCCCCATGCCACCCGGCGGATGTTGATGAGGTCCATAGGGGAAATATTGTTGGAAGAGGAGCTGCCGCCCACTGCGCCGCACCCCAGAGTCAGCGCCGGGAACAGTCCCGTGGTCGCGCCGATGCCCCCCAGCGCCGCCGGGGTATTCACCAAAAACCGGGACACCGGGATCTGCAAAGCAAATTTCCGGATGACTTCCCTGTCCTCGGCATGCATAGCAAAGGTGTGTCCGCTGCCCTCGTGGATGAGCACCTCGATGGCTTTTGCAAGGACCGCGTCCTCATTTTCCATGACGAAAAATGCCAGCACCGGGCAGAGTTTTTCCATAGAATAGGGGCGCGTGGGACCTGCCTCCTGCTCCCGGGCAACCAGCACCCGGGTATTGCCCGGCACGGAGAAGCCCGCCTTTTGGGCAAGCACCGTGGCAGATTTGCCCACGATCTCCGGATTCAATGTGCCGTTTGGCTTGAACAGGAGCTTGGCAAGACACCCTGCCTCGTCCTTGTTCATAAAGTAGAAGCCCATTTTGCTTGCCGTTTCCTTTACCTGCGCTTCCATAGGCGCTTCCACGATGATGCTCTGCTCGGAAGCGCACACCGTACCGTAGTCAAAGGTCTTGGAGCGCAAAATGCAAGTCAGCGCTTTGCCTACATCCGCAGACCGGTGGATATACACCGGACCGTTGCCTGCGCCCACGCCGATTGCCGGCTTGCCGGAAGAATAAGCGGCTTTCACCATAGCCGGTCCGCCGGTTGCCAGGATCAGCTTGGTCTGGGGCGCTTCCATCAGCTCCTTGCACCCTGCCATGGAGGGGATGCTCAGACAGCCCACAGAGCCCTTGGGTGCACCGGCGGCTTCTGCCGCCTTTGCCACGATCTCCGCCGCCCGCATAGTGCAGGCGATGGCCTTGGGATGGGGAGAAAAGACGATGCTGTTGCCGGATTTGAGGGCGATCATCGTCTTATAACACACAGTGGAGGTGGGGTTGGTGCTGGGCACGATGGCGCAGATCACCCCCATGGGCACCCCGATTTCCCATAGTTTTTCCTGGGTGTTCTCGTTTAATACACCCACGCACTGCATTTTCTCGATGGCAACTGCCACCGTCTTGGATGCAAATTCATTCTTTGTGATCTTGTCGGTCACATTGCCAAAGCCGGTCTCCCGCACGGCAAGCTCAGCAAGCTCGGAAGCCGACGCGGCAAAGGTCTTTGCCACCGCCTGCACGATGGCATCCAGTTGGGTCTGAGACATACCGGCAAGGGTCTTTTGGGCATCCTCTGCCGCCTTTGCCAAGTCCCGCGCCTGCTGCCGGGCCTGTAAGTCCTTATCGAAGTCCATTATTTTCACTTCCTGTTTGATTTTTATTGTAGGGGCGGGCATTGCCCGTCCACGGACGACCGATGGTCGCCCCTACATTGGCTTTTGCGAAACCTCCGCTACCGCCTCTGCAAAGGCGGCGCAGGCGGCAGCGCAGGCAGAACGGGTGCCTGTGAGCAGTCCGCCGCCGAAATTGGTGGGGCTGGGAGGTTCGTACAGTTTACATAACTTTACATCTGCCGCCTTCAATGCAAAATCCATCCCATACATACTCTCCAGCGGTGGGGCAATGAGGTAGGCAAGACTGCTTCCCTCGGCGACCCCTGCCTCTTTGGCAAGAAAACTGCCGCAGCTACTGACCGTATGGGCAAGGTAGGGCACTTCCCCCGCCTGTTCAAAACCCAATCTCTCCAGTGCGCCCACTGCCGCCTCCATACCGCTGCGCACTGCCCCGGGGGTGGCGGCGCAGAGAATGCCCAGTACCTCGCCGGCATTGGGGGTGGAGGCATTGGCAGCGCCGGCATAAAAGCTAGACCCAAAGCACACCTGCACCTCCGATGCCTTGGTTGCCTCATCCAAGGCGATATAGGTGGCATCGTCGCAGTCGGTGGTAATGAGCCCCAGACAAGGATACCCCTCGGGCGCCCCCAAGGCTCTGCACAGATCAGCCGTGGCGGCAGACAGATACCGCACCGCCAGAATATTCACTGGAATCATATTTTTTCCTCCGTATGCAGACCCACACCGGACACTTTCTTTTGGAGGATTTTTTCAATCAACTCAGCAACATAAGCCCCTGCCTCCACCGCCGGTGTGCCCTGGGCGTGGATATTGGAAACAACCGTCCGGGCAGATTCCGACACGCCGGTATGGGGCTTGTAGGTGATATAAGCGGACATACTCTTATCGGTGACAAGACCCGGTCGCTCGCCTACCAGCACGCACACCAGCTGGCAGCCGGTGATATCCCCCACCGCATCGCCGGCGCCCACCCGGCAGAATTTCACGAAAATACCCTTGCCCAGTTCGATGCCCCGGACCTTTAAGCCATCTTTGATCGCCTTGGCGCAGTCCATAGCATTGGCGCTGATAGCGGCAGAGGACAGACCGTCGCCGATCACCAGCTGGACGGTGGGTGTGCCGGAGATGGCAGAACGGATTTTTGCGGCATTTTCCTCGTCAAAGCACCGACCCTTGTCGGGGCGGGTCAGGTATTCGTCCTTATCCTTACACTGGGTCTTGACGGAAATTAAATCGTTTTTCTCACCAAAATCCTCCGGCAATTCCGAAAACACCGCATCCTGCGCCGCCGCGTGGTCTGCCCGGAAGCGGAGCATTGTCAGCGTCTTATACCTAGGACCTGCCCTGCCGCTACCCAATCGGGCAGGGGTGCGTTCTTTTAAGCGGCGGAATGCCTGTTCATCGGCAGGCTCTTCCACCATATAGAGCTTGCGCAGGTCGATGGTGGATACATCCTCCACCGCCCCGTCTGTATCTGCCGGGCGGTCATCGTTATAGACCACGGTCTTATATTCACTACCCTTTACCTGTGGCTGGACACCGTTCATCTGGGTCAGGATCTCCGCCACCAGATTGGTCAATTCCTGTTTGTTCATAGTTTGCTCACCTTTTCTTCCTTTTCCGTAGGGCGGGGCCTTGGTCCCGCCGCCAAAACAGTTCCTGTACCCACGGCGGGAGCAAGCCCCCGCCCTACATTTCCTTTCGGTCTTCTTCTCAAAATAACAGCGTCGAGCCGTCGCCGGCTTTTTTGGTCAGCCTGCCGTTTTCCAAAAAGCCCATTTTGTGCAGCCAACGGTCAAATTCCGGAATGGCGGTCTTGCCGGTCAGCTCCCGTAGGGTGGCTGTCTCCCGGAAGCCGGTGGTCTGATAGTTGAGCATAATATCGTCGCCGTGGGGAATGCCCATAAAGCAGTTACAGCCGGAAACGGCCAATAGTGTTGCAGGATTCTCGATGGCATTTTGGTCTCCTTCCATATGGTTGGTGTAACAGCAGTCACAGCCCATACTGATGCCGGTGAGCTTGCCCATAAAATGGTCCTCAAGACCGGCTCTTGTCACCTGCCGGGCAGCGTAGAGATACTGCGGACCGATGAAGCCCACCACCGTATTCACAAGGAACGGCTGGAATCGCTTGGCAAAGCCATAGCACCGGGCCTCCATGGTCACCTGGTCGGTGCCGTGGTGAGCATTGGAGCTTAGCTCAGAACCCTGCCCGGTCTCAAAGTACATCACATTGGGACCCTGGGCGGTGCCGTCGGTGTGGAGCAGGTCTTTGGCATCCTGCAGAGTTTGGGCATTGAAGCCGAAGGCGGCATTGCCTGCTTCACTGCCTGCAATGGATTGGAAAATAAGGTCACAGGGCGCGCCGGCGCGCACCGCTTTCATCTGCGCCGTCACATGGGCAAGGACGCAGATTTGGGTGGGAATTTCCCAGTGCTCCTTGATTTCCTGAAACCTGCGCAGCACCTTGCCCACCTGCTCGGGAGAATCGGTGACAGGATTTAAGCCGATGACCGCATCGCCTGCACCTAAGGTCAGACCCTCCAAGGTGGAGGCGGTGATGCCGTCGGGGTCGTCGGTGGTGTGGTTGGGCTGCAGGCGGCAAGACAGGGTGCCCGGCAGACCGATGGTGGTATTGCAGTGGGCGGTGACGGGAATTTTCGCCGCGGCATAAATTAAATCCAAGTTGCTCATCAGCTTGCATACCGCCGCCACCATTTCGGAGGTCAAGCCTCTGCTTGCCTTGCGGATATCATCGGCGGTGGTGTTCTCATCCAAAATCCACTCCCGGAATTCCGCCACTGTCCAGTTACGCAATTTTTCATAGGTGGGGGTGTTCACATCGTCCTGAATGATGCGGGTGACCTCGTCCTGCTCATAGGGGACGGCGGGATTTTCCCGCAAATCCCCCAAAGTCAGCTGGGCAAGCACCACCTTCGCCGCCACCCGTTCCTGGGCGGTTTCCGCCGCCAGACCTGCCAGCTTATCGCCGGTCTTTTCCTCATTTGCCTTGGCAAGGACATCCTTGACATCCTTGAATGTGTAGGTTTTTCCCAACAGGGTCGTCTTTAGTTTCATTCCATTCATTCCTTTGAAAGAATTTGCAAACCTACTTGGCTCCCCCTCCGGGGGAGCTGGGACGGCGTTCGCCGTGACTGAGAGGGCCCTCTCCGCCAAAAATCAAAGATTTTCGCCACCTCTCCCAAAGGGAGAGGCAAGTAGATGGTCTATATCAGATTTGGCTTAAAACAAGGGTCTTGACTACCACCGGCAGGGCAGGACCCACCGGCGCGCCGATGTCCAAAAAACTTTCCGGCTGCAGCCGTACCCGGTCGATGCACAGACAGGGTCTGCCCGGTGCCAGCAGTCGGATGGCATGTCCCAGTGCCTTTGCCATATCCGTCTCCACGGACACCAAAATTTCCCTGTCACCGCTGCCGGAAACGATGGCATTTGCGATTTCCTGCACCTGTTCATAGGTGGGCGCAGGGTATCCGGGCAAGGACAGCACCACCGTATCCGTGTCCTGCCCCAAATAGGCATTCGCCACTGCCTGCGCCGACACCGGCATGGAAAGCAATCCCGTGGGCAGGTTTTTTTTGGGTAGACTTACACCGCTGCAGAACACCGTGGAGCCGGACAGCTGGGTGCTGTGACAGCCGGCGCCGATGACCGTCGCCCGGATGGTCTGCTCCCCCAGCCGGTACTGCCCCCGGCACAGGGCGCTTTCCCGGATGGCTTTGCCCAGCAGCACCCCCAAATCCCCAAAGGCAAAGGGGGAATTGGCAGTTTCGATGCAATCGGCAACGCCCCCGGAAAAGGAGATGACCGCCGCCTGTTTGGGGTGCCACACCCCGGCATTTTCTTTGGTAGTGAGTTTGTCCAACAGGGCATCTGCCGGGCGCAGACCTGCCGCCATTTCCAGCGCCTGCACCAACAGCTCCGTCACTTTATCCAGCTGCCCGGGGGTGGGGACTTCTCCCAAGCGCAGGTCGCAAAGACCGGTTAAAACCGGAGAAAGATAGGTCACTGCCCCGGTTTCCGAGAATTTCACCAGCCGTCCGCCCACATTCAGGCAGCCGGTGGCGATGATGTGTCCGTCCTCTATAAAGGAGAGGTTGCTGGTGCCGCCGCCCATATCCATATGCAGTACCGTTTTTCCGGTTTTGGCGGAATATTGTGTCGCCCCTGCCCCCTTGGCAGATAAGACGCTCTCCAAGTCCGGACCGGCTGTTGCCACCACAAAATCCCCGGCAAAGCCGGACAGCGCTGCCAGCACTTCCTTTGCATTTTCTTTCCGGGAGGTCTCGCCGGTGATGATGACCGCGCCGGTGTCCACTTGCTGCTTGGTGATGCCGGCTGCAGCATATTGGCTCTCTACCCAGCGGGCGATGGCATCGCCGTCCACCAGCTCCCCGGAAATCAGGGGGGTGAAGATCACCGGACTTTCATACAAAAGCGTCCGCTCGTCAATGACCATCTCCGGTACGGAAAAAGCATTGCCCTTGTTCTCCACCGTCAGTTCCGACACGATCAGCTGGGTGGTGGTGGTTCCCACATCCAAACCGATGCTGATGAGCTTATCCAATCCCTGTCACCTGCTGCAAGATCTTCCGTACCATAGGTCCATCCGGGGGCACCGGATTGGTATCGCAGCAGGGGTCACCCAGCGCCGCCTGCACCAGCGATTGGGCTTCTTCCCGCACCTGCCGGGGACTTACCCCCGTCTGCGCCAAGGTAGCAGGCAAGGTCAACTCCTTACGCAGACGCAGGAGGGTGTTTTTCAGATTCCGCACCGCTGTCAGTTCCGCCGTGCCGCCGATCCCTGCCCGACGGGCAAGGTCTGCATACAGCCGGTTTGCCCCGGCATTTGCCTCTATGACAGCCGGAAGCAAAATGGCATTGAGCCTGCCGTGGGGAATGTGAAACCGCCCACCCAATGCGTGGGCCATTGCGTGACACAGACCCAATCCCGACTGGGAAAATGCCATACCTGCCATTGTTGCCGCCAAATGAATGTCCTGCCGCACACTGACATCCCCTTGATAGGACGCTGTCAGCAGATTGCAAGTCACCCGGAAGGCATCCGCCGCCAGCGCCCGGGAGATGGCACCGGCATTTTTTGCCACAAAGCTCTCGGCGCTGTGGGCGAGAATGTCAAAGCCGGCATCGGCAATCAGGGATTTGGGGAGGGTCGCCAGCAGATCTCCGTCCAGAATTGCCATATCCGGCAAGAGGGCATCGTCCACCAGCGGATGCTTGGTGCCGTTGTGGGTAAGGATGGCAAAATCCGTCACCTCCGAGCCGGAACCGGAGGTGGTGGGAATCGCCGCAAACCGGATGGGAAGCCCCGAGAAATACACCATCGCCTTGGCGCAGTCCATAGCACTGCCGCCCCCCAGCGCCACCACCGTATCGGGTCGGAATCGCTGCACCACCGCCGTTCCCTGCGCCGCCAATTCTGCTGATGGGTCGGGTTTTACATCAAAAAAGGTCTCCATGACCTCCGCCTTTGCCCCTTTTTGGATGCGCTGGGGCAGGTCGGTCTTGGCGAAATAGGGGTCTGCCACCAGCAAAAGCCGTTGGGCTTCCAACTGCTCCAACGCGGAAACAGCGCCAACCCCGGAGATAATTTTCGTTTTACAGGAGAAACTTTCCATATATCCACCGCCTTTTGATAGCAGTATTTCCCAGTTTGGGGAAAGTATGTACAAAATGCCCCCCTTTTTTGTTGGGGTGGGCATTGCCCGTCCGATACAGCAGCGATTGCACCACATTTATACGGACGACCAATGGTCGCCCCTACAAGTCCTTTTGATCCAAACCGCCATTTGACTTATCCCGCAAAAAATGGTACACTATGGGTACTATGTTCTCGGGAGGAGAGCCCTATGCAAGCTCTTTATTTGGCGCTGTTTGCCGCCGGCATCGTGGCAGCTGACCAGCTGACAAAGCTTTTGGTGTTGTCCAATATCCCTCTGTTCGCCCAGGTGGATGTGCTCCCCGGTGTGGTGGGTCTGACCTATGTGCAGAATTATGGCGCTGCATTCTCCTCATTCCAAGGAATGCAGTGGCTGTTTGCCATCATTTTTATTGCCTTTACCGTGGGTGTTGTGTGGGAATACCGAAAAAAATCCATGGGTTTTACCGCCTTTGAATGGTGGTGCATCGCCGCTATCTACGGCGGCGGTCTGGGCAATATGATCGACCGGGTGCGCCTTGGCTATGTGGTGGATATGATCCGGACGGAATTCATCGACTTCCCCATTTTTAATGTGGCAGACTGCTTTATCACCTGCGGCTGTATCACCCTGATGGTGCATCTGGTGTTTTTCAACCGGAAATTCTGGAAAGAGGAAAAGAAATAACAAAATTCTTGTAGGGCGGGGGCTTGCTCCCGCCGAAATAAAATTTGTATAGACCCCAAACGGCGGGAGCAAGTCCCCGCCCCACAGTGTCTATTGGGAGGATTTTATGATTTTCATTTCCGACATCCCCGGCGAGCGGCTGGACGCTTTCCTTGCCCGGACGGCTGAGGGGCTGACCCGTTCCGCCGCCCAACGGTTGATTGAAGAAGGTTATGTAAACCGCAACGGCAAGCCGGGAAAGAAAAATGACAAACTCAATATCGGTGACGAAATCCGCGTGGAATTTCCCGAGGCAAAGCCGGTGGAAATTGCTCCCAAGGATATTCCTTTGCAGATCGTGTACGAAGATGACGATGTGCTGGTCATCAACAAGCCAAAGGGCTTGGTGGTGCATCCTGCCGCAGGACATCAGGAGGATACCTTAGTCAACGGTCTTTTGTTTTCCCACGCAGACCGGCTCTCCGGCATCAATGGCGAGCTGCGCCCGGGCATCGTCCACCGCATCGACAAGGACACCTCGGGACTTTTGGCGGTGGCGAAAAACGACCTTGCCCACACGGTGCTTGCCTCCCAGCTGAAAGACCACTCTATGGCAAGAACCTATGAAGCCATCGTCTGCGGCAATCTGAAGCAGGATTCCGGCACGGTGGATGCCCCCATCGGACGCCACCCCACAGACCGGAAAAAAATGTGCGTCACCGAACGCAACAGCAAAAATGCCGTCACCCATTGGGAGGTGGTCGCCCGGTATCAGGGCTATACCCATGTGCGGTGTCGGCTGGAAACCGGCAGGACCCACCAAATTCGTGTCCATATGGCCCACATCGGACATCCCATTTTAGGCGATACGGTCTACGGGCACAAAAAACCGGAGCTGGGGCAGGATTCCCAGTGCCTCCACGCAGGGGTGCTGTGCTTTGCCCACCCCCGGGACGGGCATCCTGTGATGGTGATGGCAGATTTGCCGGACTATTTCAAGGAAGTTTTAAGAAAACTGAAACCTGCGGAATAAGTGTAGGGCAGGAGCAAGCCCCCGCCCCGCAAATGATGTAAGACAGAAGGGTATATTATGGCACTTTTTGACGATATTTTACTCACCGTGGATTATGATCGCACCCTCACCGACCCCAACTCCAAGGTTCCTGCCCGGAACTTGGAAGCCATCCGCTATTTTATGGAAAACGGCGGCAGCTTTACCTTAAATACCGGTCGCAGCACCACCACTATGCGGGATCTGTTTCAGATCATTCCCGTCAATGCGCCTTTTTTGCTGTACAACGGCTCTGCCACCTGGGAAAACGGTGTGCTGACCCCCCTGCAGCTCATCGATCTGCCCCTGTGGGATACGCTGGATGCGGTGCGGGAGGCTTTTCCCGAGATGAATTTGGAAATTCAGGGCGTGGATAACCATTATCTGCTGGACCCCAGAGAGGAATTTGTCGCTCTGTATGACAAAATGCACTGGGGTTGGGCACCCGCTGTCCACGGCAAGGACCACGGACCCTTTATCAAGTTCGCCGCCTACGGACCGGTGCGTAAGGTCGCCTATTCCGATCTGTTCGACTGCAGCGCCGAAGATCAAGCCCGTTTTGATGAGATGGAGCAGTTCATTCTCAGCCGTTGGGGTGACAAAGTGGATGTGTTCCGGGCAGCGCCCCGGATCATGGATATTCAGGCCAAAGGTGTCAGCAAGGGCGCAGCCGCCAGATCTCTGCAGGCGAAGCTGGGGAAGAAAATCCTCGTTTGCGTAGGCGATGCGGACAACGATATTGCCATGCTGGACAGGGCGGATTATGCCTTTTGCCCCGCAGATGGGGTCGTCGCCGCACGGTACAACACCGTGTGTAATTGCGCAGATGGGGCGGTTGCGGAAGTCATTTACAAAAAAATTCCGGAAATTCTGGGGATTTCTCCTTGACAGATTGGATTTGGTGTGCTACTATCTTATAGCTGAATCGCTCAGGGTAGGTGGATTCGCGGGTGTAGTTCAATGGTAGAACACCAGCCTTCCAAGCTGGATACGCGGGTCCGATTCCCGTCACCCGCTCCAAAAGATGCGCCAGTAGCTCAGTTGGATAGAGCAACTGCCTTCTAAGCAGTAGGTCGGGGGTTCGAGTCCCTCCTGGCGTGCCATTCAAAGAAGGCACTCCCTAAAGGACTTCCGCAGTTTCAAGCTTGCAGAAATCTCTCTTAGGACTCGAACGATCAAATGCAACGCGGACGAGCGTTGCCGGCGAGGGCTTGACCGAGCCGAACCTTGATTAAACGAGTCCCGACGGTGTGCCATTCAAAGAAGGCGCTCCCTAAAGGACTTCCGCAGCTCCAAGCTTGCAGAAATCTCTCTTAGGACTCGAACGATCAAATGCAACGCGGACGAGCGTTGCCGGCGAGGGCTTGACCGAGCCGAACCTTGATTAAACGAGTCCCGACGG
>JAZRLE010000014.1:0-5345 GCA_045646665.1 Faecousia sp.
TACTGAACATATCCCGCTCATGGAGGGTGGGAGCGTGGTGAATGGCGCTCCATTCTTCCGTGGCATCGTGGAGAGCCAGCATGGAAACAAGATGTCCTTTTTCCGGCAGATGGGCAGCAGTCAGAGGGGCGATGGCCATCAATCGATGGAAGGGGTCATCCCGGTCATCCGGACCGTTGACAAAGCAGCTGGAGGGCAGGATGTTGGCGGTGATATAGTCCACACCGGCTGCCACGATATCGCGCAGATTGATACCGCAGCAGTATACCGTTTCAAAGGGGTCGGTGCAGTACATACCCAGCACCATAACCTCTTTGCCGATGGCATGGAGACGGCTGCAAAGCTTTTTGAAAAATGCAGTCCAGCGGTCACAGTGGAATTGCGTCCACTCAATGCGATATTCCTTGCGGATCCACTGAGCACGGAGGGTCTCGGTCTCGAAGGTATCCGTTCCCATAGTGGCAGCGACTTCCGCCGGCGGGGTAATGCCGGTCCAGGCAAAAAACTGCTCCATAAAGTCAGTGGAATAATCGTAATCGGCGATAAATCCGCAGCCGGAAACAGGGCACAGAGCGTCGGCCAGATGAATGCCTTTGGCGCCGGTATCCTGCAACAGTTTGCAGAGCTTGTCAATGAAGAAATCTTCATAGAAAGTCCCATCTGCAAACCGTTTTACGAGGCAATGGTGGTGGTAGTGAATGTGGCCATCCTCCAAAAAGTGCACCATCACCTCCCGGTGTTTATAAATCCATTCGTCGTGACAGGCGTTGAGGGTATCTACACCGAAAATGCTTAAATAAAGCTCAGAACCTGCGGAATTCAGATTGGTGGCAAGGTCACGCAGATCATGGTTGGTCCATTCCTGCCGCTCCCGGATAATATTCCGGGGCACACCGTTATAGGAACAGTTGTCCGGGTATAGGGTGTATTCCTCCTCCATTCCCCGATAATCGTGGACAATATCCGGGTGATCTACCAGCGCACAGACGGCATTGGGCAAAAAACCGGTGTCATTTAAGTATCTGGCAACACCCTTATCCGGGTCGTTTTTTTCAAAACCCATCAGGTTCATCCACATAAATACTTTTCCGTTTTCCACAGCGCATCTCCTTTACAGATCCAAGGTGTCCCGCAGGAAGGAGTACAGCTGCTGGGCCACCCAGAAAAAGCCGATATCATTGTAGTGCAGACCGTCTACGGTGCATTCGTGCCAAATGCTATGCTCCCGGAAGGTGCGTTGCATAGCATCGTCCTGCAAAAGCAGATAGATATTCTCATCCCCTGCAGCTTTCCGGTCATCCACAATCTTTTGTTGAATTTGGCGGTATTTCATCCGCTTTTCGTAAAGAGGGGCAATGAGGGATTCCGGACCGCTGAGAATAAAGGGAAGGATAAGTACGGGCAGTTGGGGATATCGGGTGCGGAAGATCTCCAGGAAGGCACGCAGTTTTTCATCCAGCCACACCCCGTCGGGGCAGTTGCCCTCAATGCTGATGATGAGGGCGGATAAATCGGGAATTTGAGAAATGACCTCTGCCATTTCCGCTTCTGCCTTGCCGCTGGAATTAAAGCCTAAATTATAAAATTCCGTGTCCAGCCACCGGGACAGGATATTGGAAAGACACATACCCGGACGACCGGCGCAGCCGCCCTGCTGGATGGAAGAACCGTAAATGGCGATCTTTTTGTCAGTGCGGAACTGATAGTGAGGAGCGGTGATCTCTGCGTCATCATCCACACCGATGAGAACTTTGTCCACACCGCCGTACAGGGGGAAGTTCAGCAGGAAGTCAAATTCATCGGCATCCTGGAGGGTCAGAAGATCCCGGGTGTAGAACCGGTCACCCTCGCGAAAACCCTTGGCAACGTCGCAGAAAATGTACTCACTGCCGTCCTTGGACAGGTACAGATCAAAGGCACTCTTGGAAACTTCCGCCAGATGTGGGGCAGGCACATGGTCAAAGAAACCGGGCTTAGCGGCAAGACTTACCTGCAGGGTCAGCTTTTTCAATTTTCCGTGGAAACGGATCTGACCGCCGGCGGTCTCGTTGGCAAGACCGTTCACTGCATCGGGAATAAAACCCTCTGCGCCTAAGGGCATTCTGCGATAGACCTGTTCTTTTTCATAAAAAGGGAAGCCGGAAATCAAAAAGGGGGCGCTTTGCGGATTGAACCATTTCATAAAGAAAAACTCCTTTGTTTATGCAAAGTTTGGGGCAAGTTACCTTTATTATATAGTCGTTTGTGCAAGCTTTCATTGGTCTATAAAGGTTTTTTGGTGTGAAAACACGACTTTCTTATAATAATACCTATAGAAAAAAAGAAAAGTCAATCTTTTTTTACACTTATTTTCCAAAAATAACCGCCTGCAAGAGTGCAGGCGGTTTGTTATATTCCCAAAATATGTTCGGCGGTTTTGTGTGCGATCTGCTCGAATTGGTCTTCGGTGAGCTTTAACCGGAGGAATCTTTGCATTTCCTCCACAGGATTCCACATTGGGTAATCACTGCCATAGACAAAGCGCTCTGCACCGTAATGGTTGATGTAACGCTTCGCTACACCCTCGTCCATAAACATCAGCGAACTGGATACATCAAAGAAGCAATCCTTGTCCTTCAGCAGGTCATAAGCCTCTTCGTAGATTTGGTATGCGCCGAAATGGGCGGCGATGACTTGCAGTTTGGGGAACAGCTCCAGCACATGGCGCAGCCGGGCAGGGTGAGAGTAATCAAACCGTTTGTCTCCCATATGGAGAATCACCGGCAGTTGTCCTTGGAGGTCCTCGTACATGGGGAACAACCGTTCATCGTCAATGTTGAACACCTGCGAATCCGGGTGCATTTTAATACCCCGCAGACCTTTTTGGCGGATATATGCCACCTCGTCCATCAAATTATCCATAGCGGCGTGGACAGTGCCGAAGCCGAAGAATTTCGGCTCCTGCGCCAGCGTTTCCAGGATAAAATCGTTGATATGGCGGGTCCGGTCCGGTCGCATGGCAACGGGCAATATCACATACCGCCAAGTACCGGCGGCAGCGCCCTTTTCCAGCAGCATTTTGACGGTGCCGTCCATAGTTTCGTTACCCAGAGAGTAAAACTGACGGATACTATCTGCTGCCTTGGGGGCGATGACATCGGGATATACATGGGTGTGAAAATCGATAAATTTCAAAACGGAAACCTCATAAGCATTGGGTGTGTTTTGCAACACACCCAATGTCTTTTGGATTATTTGTAGATGATGGACTCAGCGAAGCGGGTAGCGATCACGCCTTCGGGCTCGCCGGTGGTCTTGGACTCGGTGAGGATGTGCTCGATGGAGTTGTAGATGTTGTCCACCTTGGCCAGGACGGCATCCTTGTTGTAGGGACCGTCCACCTCAGCTGCTGCGTTGATAACGCCGCCGCCGTTGATGACGAAGTCGGGAGCATAGTAGATGCCGCGAGCCTTCAGAGCCAGACCGGCTGCCTCGTCCAGAATCTGGTTATTGGGGCCACCGGCAACAGCCTTACACTTAAGCATGGGGATGGTGGTGGGATTCAGGATGGCACCCATAGCGTTGGGGGAGAAGATGTCGCACTCCTGTGCATAAATCTCCTCGGTGGGAACGATGATAGCGCCGAACTCCTCAGCGGCCTTCTCAGCCATAGCCTTGTTGGAACGGTTAGCAACGATCAGCTTGGCGCCGGACTCGTGCAGGTGACGGCACAGATCGTAGCCGACCTTGCCCAGACCCTGCACTGCAACGGTCAGACCTTCCAGATCGTCACGACCCAGAGCGACCTTAGCGGTAGCGCGGATACCCTGCCATACGCCGCGAGCGGTGAAGGGAGAGGGGTCGCCGCTGTTCATGGGCAGACCGCAGATATGATTGGTCTTGCGCAGCATAACCATAGCGTCGTCGCAGGTGGTGTTTACATCCTCAGCGGTGATGTAGTCGCCGCCCAGATTGTTAACAGCCTCGCCGAAAGCTTCGAACATAGCCTCAGTCTTCTGAGAGGGGTCAGCGATGATAACGCCCTTACCGCCGCCGTGGGGCAGACCGGCAACTGCGTTCTTGTGGGACATACCGCGGCTCAAACGCAGAACATCAAACAGAGCATCGTCGTAAGATGCGTAGGGGAACAGACGGCAGCCGCCGATGGCGGGACCCAGGTTGGTGTTGTGAACGGCGATAATTGCCTTCAGACCTGCCTTCTCATTGTTGATGAACAGGACTTTTTCATGACGGTAGTTGCTCATTTCGGTCATTGCATTCATAAATAGTTTCCTCCTTAAATTTTTATTGGGTCTGCCGTTAAAACAATGTGATTTTGCTACTGTAGGGGCGACCATCGGTCGTCCGCTTGTAGGTTATCGGCATTGGGGTAACGGACGAGCAATGCTCGCCCTTACAACAACAGATGCAAAATACCATTGCCTTTTCGGTAGCTCAATTTACTTACTTGTAATTTTTGCCCAGAGCCAGTGCCTTCTGGTTCAGTTCCACAAGGGCGGCTTTCTTGGGGGGTACCAGCTTGGTGACCACATCATCGGTGCCGTCGAAGGACAGCTCGGGGTGATTCTCCAGCAGGTGACCGACGATAATCATATTGGCGAGGGTAGCGATCTCGTTGTCCTTCGCCATTTGGGTGGCGGGGATGTAGAACACTTCCACATCGGTACGCTCGACTTTTGCATCGATCAGCGCGGAATCCACATAAATCTGACCGCCGGGCACCACGGTGTCTACATATTTCTGCAGGGAAGGCAGGTTCATGGCAATCAGCACATCGGGGGCGGTGATAATGGGGCTGCCCACGGGGGTGTCGGACAGGATCACATTACAGTTGGCGGTACCGCCGCGCATCTCAGGGCCGTAGGAAGGCAGCCAGGAGATCTGCTAATTCTGGACAAGGCCCTTGTAGGCAAGGAACTTACCGGCAAACAGGACGCCCTGTCCGCCGAAACCGGCAATGAGGATCTGAGTGGTCTTCATATCACTTTTCCTCCTTTGCAGCGCTGCGGTCCTTGTAGACACCGATGGGATAGTAGGGCAGCATATCGCTCTCCACCCACTCCAGCGCCTTCTGGGGAGTCATACCCCAGTTGGTGGGACAAGCAGAAACGACCTCAACCAGAGAGAAGCCCTTGCCCTGGATCTGGTTCTCGAAAGCCTTCTTGATGGCCTTCTTGGCATTTTTCACGTTCTTGACGTTATTTACGGCAACACGGGTGATGTACTCGGGACCCTCCAGAGTGGAGAGCATCTCGCTGACCTTGATGGGCCAGCCGCAGTGCTTCACATCACGGCCGTAGGGAGAGGTCTGGGTCACCTGACCGGGCAGGGAGGTGGGAGCCATC
>JAZRLE010000015.1:0-53900 GCA_045646665.1 Faecousia sp.
ACTCAATGATAGCGCCGACACCACCCTTAACGGAGAGAATACGGAGGATTTCCAATGCCGCATCCTTGGCACCTACGCCGGGCTGCAACTGCCCGGTCAATTCCACACGGAACATCTTGGGCATATTGATATAGTATGCGCCGCCGCCCATGGCAACCGCCACATCCATACCGCCTGCGCCGATGGCCAGCATACCCAAACCGCCGCCGGTGGGGGTGTGGCTGTCAGAGCCGATGAGGGTCTTACCGGGCTTACCGAACCGCTCCAAATGGACCTGATGGCAAATGCCATTGCCGGGACGGGAGAAATGAACACCGTGTCTGGAAGCAACGGATTGCAGGTAACGATGATCGTCCGCATTCTCAAAACCGGATTGCAGGGTATTGTGATCCACATAGGCAACGCTCAGTTCCGTGCGGACTCTGGGAAGGCCCATGGTTTCGAATTCCAGATAAGCCATGGTTCCGGTTGCGTCCTGGGTCAGGGTCTGATCGATCCGAAGCGCAATTTCAGAACCGGGTCGCATGTCACCGCTGACCAAATGGCTTTCAATAATCTTATATGTAAGGGTCTTACCCATGGAGCATCCTTCCTTCCAGCATATTGTTTCTGGCGTTTTCGATGTGTGCGATGGTGAGTTTTTCTGCCAGTTCCGCATCACCGGCGGCAATGGCATCATAGATCTTTCTGTGTTCGTTGATCATGTGGGGAGTTCGGGCTTTCCGTTCCATGGAAGCTTTCCGATAGCGCTTGATTTTCCGGTGCAAAGGCTGAATGGTATCCCGAATGACGCTTCTGCCGCAGAGGATGCAGATCAGATCATGGAATTTATCATCCAGCTGGGAAAGGTGTTCCCAATCTTCCTTGCTGCTGTAATAATCCTGCAGATCCACGATGTGCGCCAATTCTTTCAGACCCTCAGGGGTCATGTTCTTCGTTGCGTGATAGGTAGCCAGGCCTTCCAACCGAAGACGGATATCCATGATATCCACAAGATCCTCTTCCGTGATGCCCAGTACCACGGAACCCTTGCCGGTATCGGAAATCAGCCGCTCCTGTTCCAGGCGGCGCAGCGCTTCCCGAATGGGCGTTCTGCTGACTCCGAGCTGTTCCACCAGCTTCAATTCCGTCAGGATCTCGCCCCGGGGATAGACACCTTGAATAATATCGTTTTCCAGTTTTTCAAATACTTGATCTGCCAAAGAAGTCGTGTGAAAACTCTTCATATCTCTCACTCCTTAAAATCTGCCGGGAGCCAGCTCGGCGATCTTGGTTTCCAATTCCTTATTGGACAGCACCGTCTGTCTGCCGTCCTCATACTCGGCATCAATCCAATCCTTCAGTGCAACCACCAGCGGATCCCGCTTATCCAGCTTCTGTTCCTCCGGTAGGCGGTAATTCTGATTGATCCAGTAAGCGATGCCGGCAAGTCCCGATGCCTTGCCGATCTGCACGGTTGCCGGACGACCCAAAAGCTTTTCCGTGTCAAAAATGGTGTAGATCTCCTGGTCTTTCATCAAGCCGTCGGCATGGATACCGGCACGGGTCACATTGAAGTTACGACCCACGAAGGGAGTCATATCCGGTACATTGTAGCCGATCTCGTTACGGAAGAAATCAGCGATCTCGGTGATGACCGTGGGATCCATACCGTCCATAGAACCGCGCAGGGATGCGTATTCAAACACCATGGCTTCCAGGGGGATATTACCGGTGCGCTCACCGATTCCCAGCAAGGAACAGTTGACGGCAGATGCGCCGTACAGCCAAGCGGTAGAAGCATTGGCAACCGCCTTATAGAAATCGTTGTGACCGTGCCACTCCAACAACTCACTGGGCACATCGGAGTAGTGCTGCAGACCGTAGATAATACCGGCAACGCTTCGGGGCATCGCCGCCTCTGTATAGGGAACACCGTAGCCCATAGTGTCGCAGGCGCGGATCTTCACGGGGATACCGGCTTCCCGGGACAACTGCTGCAGTTCATTGACAAAAGGTACCACAAAGCCGTAGAAATCCGCCCGGGTGATATCCTCCAGATGACACCGGGGTACGATACCGGCTTCAAAAGCATCCTTGACGGTTGCCAAGTAGTAATCCATCACCTGCTTACGGGTCATCTTCATCTTCTTGAAAATATGGTAGTCACTGCAGCTGACCAAAATACCGGTCTCCTTGATGCCCAGATCCCGTACCAGCTTGAAGTCCTCCTTGCTGGCGCGGATCCAAGTGGTGATCTCCGGGAATTTCAGGTCCAGTTCCATGCATTTTTCAACAGCCTGCCGGTCTTTTTGGCTGTAGATAAAAAATTCCGTCTGGCGGATGATGCCGTAAGGTCCGCCCAGCTTGCTGAGCAACTGATAGATCTTTACGATCTGATCAACGGTGTAGGGTTCTACAGACTGCTGACCGTCCCGCAGAGATGTATCGGTGATCCAAATCTCCTCCGGCATATTCAGCGGCACTCTCCGGTGGTTGAAGGAGACCTTAGGCACCATACCCTCGGTATAGATATCCCGCAGTAAATTGGGTTCTGAAACATCCTGTAAAGAGTATTTATAGGATTTCTGCTCCAAAAGATTGGTTTTATTGGAAATTTCCAACATAATAATCTCCCCTTTTCCTTTACGCGTTCTTGCGTTGTATAATTGTATACAATGATACAGCCCTGCTTTTCATTTGTCAATACTTAAATTAAATTTTTGCTAAAATGTTTAATAAATTATAATTTTTATACTTGCAACCATCCATTTGCTATGATATACTGTTATCACTTTGGTGCGCTAAAGTGCGCCAAAAGAAAGAGGTATGATAATGGAAAAGAAACTTGAAAGAAAGTATGGTCTGTTCACAGCCATCTGCATGGTGGTCGGCACCGTTATCGGCTCCGGTGTGTTCTTCAAGGCACAGAACGTGCTGCAAGCCACCGAAGGTAATATGGTGCTGGGTATCGCAGCCTGGGTCATCACCGGTCTGCTGCTAATCATCTGCTCCACCATGTTCTCCGTTATGGCAACCAAGTACGAGAAGGTCAACGGTGTTGTTGACTATGCCGAAGCCACCTGCGGTACCACCTACGGTTACTACCTGGCATGGTTTATGGTCAATGTCTACTACCCCGCTATGACCGGTGTTCTGGCTTGGGTCACCGCCCGCTACCTGGGTGTGATGTTCGGCTGGAGTCTGGTAAGTGCAGAGGTTATGACTCTGGCAAGCCTGTTCCTGATCGGTACCTATGCTCTGAACGCCTTCTCCCCCAAGCTTGCCGGTAAGCTGCAGGTCAGCGCTACCGTCATCAAGCTGATCCCCATCACCCTGATGGCAATTGTGGGCACCATCGTCGGCTCCGCCAACGGCACTCTGCCTGCCAACTTTGCAGGTGCTATGGATGCTCTGTCCGGCGGCAAAGCTATGAGCGGTCTGTTTGCCGCTGTGGTTGCTACCGTCTTCGCATACGAAGGCTGGATCGTTGCCACCTCCATCAACGCTGAGCTGAAGAACCCCAAGAGAAATTTGCCCATCGCTCTGGTAGTCGGCGCGCTTGTCGTGGTTGCTGCTTATGTTCTGTACTTCGTCGGCTGCGCCGGTGGCGCTACCGTTGCAGAGCTGCAGGATCCCAACCTGGGTGCTCCCAATGCTTTCCAGAATGTTTTCGGCAAGACCGGCGGTTTGATTCTGAATATCTGCATCGTCATCTCCTGCCTGGGTACTCTGAATGGTCTGATGGTCGCTTCTACCCGCGGTATGTATGCCATCGCCGCCCGTAACCAGGGTCCCAATCCCAAGATGTTCAGCCAGATCGACGAGTCCACCAACATGTCCACCAACTCCTCCATTTGGGGTCTGCTGGTGTGCTGCCTGTGGATGGTTTACTTCTACGGCGCTAACCTGTCCAGCGGTTGGTTCGGTCTGTTCAACTTCGACTCCTCCGAGCTGCCCATCGTTACCATTTATGCTATGTACATCCCCATCTTCATTATGTGGATGGTCAAGGAAAAGGATATGGGATTCGGCAAGCGCTTTATCCTGCCTGTTATCTCCATCATCGCCTGCCTGTTCATGGTCTTCGCCGCTGTTTACGCACACGGCATTACCCCCTATCAGAATGCACAGGCAGAGGGCAAGTTCTCCTTCCCTGTTCTATTCTATCTGGTGATTTACGCTGTTATTATGGTCGCCGGCGCTTTCTTCTACAAGAAGAGCAGAAACAATGTCGAGGCTTAAGTTACCCATTAAAAAACCCGGGAATTTTCCCGGGTTTTTTTGTTTTACTGCCGAAACACCTATTGCGATATAAAAAATATTGTGCTACAATAGCTTCGTTACGAACAAAACCAAAAATTGGAGGTAATTAATTATGCTGAATCTTCCCATTAACATCGACTATTCCGGTAAGGTCGTCGTGGTAACCGGCGCCGGCGGTCTGATCTGCGGCGCTATGGCCCGCGCCTTTGCCCAGAGCGGCGCCAAGGTGGCTGCCCTGGATCTGAACGAGGAAGCTGTCAAGAAGCTGGCAGACGAATTGAAGACCGAAGGCTTTATCTGCGAAGGCTACAAGGCAAATGTTCTGGAGCCGGAATCTCTGGAAGAGGTTCACCAGGCTGTTCTGCGCGACCTGGGTCCCTGCGACATTCTGGTCAACGGTGCCGGCGGCAACAACCCCCGTGCTACCACCGACAATGAGTATCAGCACGAGGCAAAAGAGGGCGGCAAGTCCTTCTTTGATCTGGATGCCGGCGGTGTAGACTTCGTGTTTAAGCTGAACTTCCAGGGCACTCTGCTCCCCACCCAGGCTTTTGCCAAGGATATGGTGGCTAAGAAGGCCGGTGTCATTCTGAACATCTCCTCCATGAACGCCTACACCCCCCTGACCAAGATCCCCGCCTACTCCGCTGCCAAGGCCGGTATCTCCAACTTCACCCAGTGGCTGGCTACCCACTTTGCCGGCACCGGCATTCGTTGCAATGCCATCGCCCCCGGCTTCCTGGTTTCCGCTCAGAACAAGGCATTGCTCTTCAATGATGACGGCACTCCCACTGCCCGTTCCGCCAAGATCCTCAACGGCACTCCCACCGGTCGTTTTGTGGACGCAGATGAGCTGATCGGCGCTACTTTGTTCCTGTGCGACGATCGTTCCGCTTCCGCCATCACCGGCGTTGTGCTGCCTGTAGACGCAGGCTTTGCCGCATACTCCGGCGTGTAATTTGCAAACACGAACCCCTGCACGGACAAGCCGTGCAGGGGTTCTTTATTTGCTTTATACCACTTTGGGTTGGTGGGTCGCCTTGAGTTTTTTGACTGTCGGGAAATATACCGGCAGAAGCGACACAATCGAAAGGATCCAGCCGATAGGCCACACCAAATACAGGAAGGTCAAATTGGGAATCAACGGGAATACCAAGTACACCCACACAAACCGCAGACCGCACATAAAGGCCATTGTGGCAATGGTAGGAGCAATCGGTTTGCCCATACCCCGCAAAGCCGCGCAGACAATATCATTGATTCCGCAAATGAAATAGGTACTGGAAATGATAATCATCTTCTGTCTGGACCAAGCAATGACCTCCGGGTCATCAGACATAATGGACGACAACTGGGTAGAGAAGATCGCAGACAGAGCGCCAAAGAAAGCGCCGATGCACACAGTTACCAGCATTCCCTTCCAAACAGAATTGGCAGCCCGCTTCACATTGCAAGCGCCGATATTTTGGCTGACATAAGGCAAGACCGCAAGGGATGTTGCGTGACAAATATTATACAAAATGCCATCAAAATTATTGGCAATAGAGACACCGGTGCTGGCTGCTGTACCAAACTTGTTGACTGCGGAAGCAATAATCACATTGGCAATGGAATACATACCCATCTGCAAGGCAGTGGGAATGCCCACCCGCAAAATGGGGAGCAGTTCACTTTTATAAAAGCGGACATGCTTCATTCTGAGCTTTACCGTGGCGCTCTTTTGGGTCAGCGACCACAGACCCATACCCAAGAATGTCAGCCAGGCAACAATGTTTGCAATCGAAACACCCATTACGCTCAGCGGAACCACACAAACAAGCAGATAGGTAACGGCAACCTTTACAAGACCCGCTGTAATGGAAATTACCATGATTCGCTTGGAATTACCTGTGGAACGCAGGATCGATGCGCAGAAATTATAAACCATCAGCAGCGGGATTCCCGCAAAGTACATACGGAAATACAGCACTGCGCCATGCTCTTTCAATTCCTGGGAGCAGTTAACAAGGTCTAAAATCTGGCTGGCAAATACCACGCCGATGAATGTCAAAACCAGACCTGCCACCACAGAAAAAGCAACGGCTGTACCGGCAGCCTTTTCTGCATCCTCAGGTTCTTTCCGACCGATGTGTCTGGCAACTGTCACATTGGCGCCGGTAGCAACACCTATCACCAAATTGGAGGTAAAAACTCGGTGTGCCGCAAACACCCACTGCGCCCACAGATAAGCCTGTGTCATAGGCCTTCAGCATCCGCATATCAATGATGTTGAATAGCGATGTCAACACATTCATCACCATAATGGGAATGGCAATGGTCAAAAGTCCCTTTACGATGGATCCTTCCAGCATGTTTACATCTTTTCTTCTTAGCATGGCTTCCACCTCATAGCAAAAGTTGCGCTTCAAAGCGTCGTGCTTATAGTAACCCCATCGTCCGCAAACTGCAACCGTTTGCAAGTATTTTTGTTCAACTTTTTGTATATGTGTATGACCGGTATACAGCCATTGCCTTAAATCCTGTCGGGATGCACATACAAACAAAGCCCTTGCCGAAAAAAACCGCCTGTCCGATACCGGACAGGCGGTTTGTTTTATGCATTTCGGAACCGGGCAAGAAAATCCTTCGTCTCCTGCTTTTGGGGATTGCCGAAAATCTCCTCCGGACTTCCCTGCTCGCAGATAACGCCCTCATTCATATACACCACCCGGTTACTTACATCCCGGGCAAAGGCCATCTCGTGGGTCACCACCAGCATGGTTATTCCCTCTTGCGCCAGCTGCTGCATAACCGTCAGCACCTCGCCCACCATCTCCGGATCCAATGCGGAGGTGGGCTCGTCGAAAAGAAGAACCTCCGGGTTCATTGCCAGCGCTCTGGCAATGGCCACCCGCTGCTTCTGTCCGCCGGAAAGCTGCCGGGGCTTTGCGTTGATATAGGGTGCCATACCTACCTTTTGCAGGTAGTCAATAGCGGTCTTTTGGGCATCTTCTTTGCTTCTTTTCAGCACCTGCTGTTGGCCTACCATACAGTTTTCCAGCACCGTCATATTATTAAACAGGTTAAAGGACTGGAACACCATACCCACATGGGCGCGGTATGTGTGAGGCTTGATGCCACCCTCCAGCACATTGGTGTCGTGATAGAAGATATCACCGGAGGTGGGTGTTTCCAGCAGGTTAATGCACCGCAAAAGGGTGGATTTTCCGGAACCGGATGCGCCAATCACCGAGATCACATCGCCCTTGTTCACAGCAAAATCGATGTCCCGCAGCACCTGATGGGAGCCAAAAGCCTTGGACAAATGTCTGATATTCAAAATTGCATTTTCCATATCAGCGCCCCCTCTCTTCCAGCCCTTGGGGATATTCCTTACTGCGCTCATCAAAGTTGCTGCCCCGTTGGGGGTGGTTGTAGGTGCCGGCGGCCATGGTCAAGCTGTCCACCTGCACCAACTCATAGCTGTCAGCGCCATCCATCTTCTTTTCCATCCAGCGCAGAGCGAAGGAAGCAAGAAGCGTCATAGTCAGATAGGCAATCATTTCAATGGCTGCAGAGGGGAAATACATGTTATTCACACCCACGATATACCGGTGAGCGGCGAACAGTTCCGTAAAGCTGATGATGAACATCACGGAGGTATCCTTCACATTGATGATGAAGTTGTTGCCGATCTGGGGCATAATATTCCGCAGCGCCTGAGGCAGGATCACCTTGGTCATAGTCTGTATATGGGTCATTCCGATGGCCTTGGCGCCCTCGGTCTGACCTGGGTCAATAGAAATGATACCGCCACGGACGGACTCTGCCATATAAGCGCCGGTATTGATGGACACGATTAAAATCGATGCCACCCAAATACTTTCAAATCGCAGGGCATAATTGGTAAAATAAGGCAGACCGTAATAGATGAACACCGCCTGCAGTACCATAGGGGTTCCCCGGAACACCTCCACATAGATCCGCACCAACACACGGATCAGCTTCAGGAAAAACCGCTTTACCGGGTGATCCTTGAGGGTGTAGGGGATAGTGTTCAGCACACCGCACACAAAGCCGATGATACAGCCAAATAAGGTGGCCACCAGTGCAAGCACCAGCGTGCTTCCAATGCCACGCAGGTACATAGCGCCGTACTTTGACCAAAGTCGCGCCATATCCTGCGCAAGTTTTACAAACATTTCCATAACTTAGATTTCCGGCTGGATGGCGATGGCATAATCCATCATTGCATTGAAATCCTCCACGGTGAGGATGGACAGCACCTTATTGATGGCAGCGGTCAGTTCTGCATTGTCCTTCAGCACAGAGATGCCGATGTTCACATTCTCTACCCGCTCCTGCTCGCTGGCAAACTGGAAGTCGCCTGCGGTGCCGGAGAAGTCCAGAATCACCAGATTGTCATCCTTGGCAACAGCACCCATTGCGGTGGGCATATCGGTGCAAATAAAGTCCACGGTCTTGGACTGCAGCTGCATCAGCATAGCCGGTGCCGTCTCCGCAGGGGCGATCAGCTGTACATTTTCGATCTGAGGCAGGCAGGAATCGTACCAGATGGTACCACTTTGGGCAGTGCACTTGCCGCCGGCCAGATCAGCGATGGACTTGGCATTGGCATATTGGCTGTCCTTGGTGGTCACGCAGACGATGGTTGCGTAGTAGTAAGGACCTGCCATGTTCACTTCCGCCATTCTGTCTGCGGTCATGGACTGACCGGCAATGTTGGCATCCATGGTCTTGGACTGCACCGCAGGAGTCAGGGAATCCCAAGCAGAGGACACGATCTCCAGCTCCCAGCCATAGGTCTGGCAGATCCGCTTTGCGATCATCACATCGTAGCCGTTGGCATAGGAGCCGGGCACATTGGCGATGGGCACAGCGCCGTTGCTGTCATCGGTCTGCGTCCAGTTGTAGGGGGCGTAAGCGCATTCCATACCGACGGTCAGCACGCCGTCCTCAAGACCGATGATCTTGGAGGTGTCAGTACCGGTCAGATCTTCCACAGCCGGGACATTGGCCAAATACTGATCGGGGTCTACCTCGCCGGTATTCTTTCTGCCGAAAACGATTCCCAGCACCAGCGCTGCGATTACCAGCAGGATAACCACCAAACTTACAATTCTCTTTGCGTTCTTCATAATTTTCTTTCCTTTCTGTTTCCTTGTATTTTGGGGATAAAAAAATCGGATCGCTTTCGTAAGCGATCCAACAGCAATACAAGTATCCCCCGGAAAAGGATACAGAAAGTTCACTGCAGTCGATAGCGCTCCACAAAAGTTTTTGTGACAGTCCGGCAGATATTCTCTGACGACCCAGAAGGAAACCTTCAGGCAGATTCCCAACTTCGGCGGTATCCCCTTTCCCATTTTACGGCTGCCTGGCCTTGCAAAACGGTACTAATGAATCCCGCGCCTCTATCTCAAGCGATTCAATTTGTTCCAATGTTACCACTGTCTTTCGGTTTTGTCAACCCCCTTTTTTAATTTTCAAAAAACACCGGACGGCTTTGCAGCCGTCCGGCAAAAATATACGTTACCGTTCTTCCCGGAAATAGGAAAGTCCCAGGCTCTGGGGCGGTTGATGTTCCCGCTTTTTCCGCATACTGGTAATAATCAGCACCAGCAGGGTCACCACATAAGGAAGCAGGTTAAACAGCTCACGGTTAGCATCGTGACCTAGGTGGAAGAAATGGTGTACATAGTTATACACATTACACAGTGCGCCAAACAGGAATGAGCCGAGAATCGCCATTGTGGGCTTCCACAGGGCGAAGATAACCAGCGCAATGGCCATCCAGCCGCGGTCACCGAAGGCATTGTTGGACCACACACCGTTGGCGTATGCCATAACATACTGCAATCCGCCCAGACCGGCAATTGCGCTGCCGATGCAGGTAGATACATACTTATACCGGGTGACATTGATACCGGCGGCATCGGCGGTAGCGGGACTTTCGCCCACCGCCCGCAGGTTCAAACCTGTGCGGGTGCGGTTAAGCACAAAAGACACGACCAGCGCTATGGCTACCGACACATAGGTGAGGAAGTCATGGGACAGGAAGATCTGTCCAAACCAACCCAATTTGTCATAAAACGGGAGCTTAATACAGTAGAAATCGCTGGTTTTGGTGAGGATAATGTTGGGCAGGTCGCTCTCCACCAGTTTCGCAAGGGAACCGCCAAAGAAGTTACCGATACCGATACCGAAAGTGGTCAGCGCCAGACCGGTCACATTCTGATTTGCCCGCAGGGTCACGGTTAGGAAGCTATAGATCAAGCCCATCAGCACAGAACCCACAATGGCGCACAGCAGAGGAATCAAAATTGCCAGCACCGGCACCATATTCTCTTTCACATTACCGCAGGACATTTCGTAAAGGAATGCACCGATAACGCCGCTGATGGCACCCACATACATAATGCCGGGAATACCCAGATTCAGATGACCGGATTTCTCCGTAACGATTTCGCCGGTGGAACCGTACAGCAAAGGCACGCCCAGAGGAATAGCACTGCTGATAAATGCAACCAAAATATTCATTGTGCCTTTCCTCCTTTCTTGCTGTGGCGGAATTTCAGACTATAATGGATAAAGAACTCACAGCCCACCAAGAACAAGATCACGATGCCGGACACGATATCGGAATAGGAGCTGTTGAGGAAGAAACTGTCGGCTACCTTTGCCGCGCCGGTTTCCAGGAAGGTCACCAGACCGGACATTGCTGCCATAATAAAAGGGTTGAACTGACCCAGCCAAGAGATCATAATCGCAGTAAAGCCTTGACCGCCCATGGTATTGGTGTTGATGGAGTGGTCTGTGCCTGCCACCATCAGCATACCGGCAATGCCGCAAATGGCGCCGGAAATGAGCATAGTACGGATAATGACCTTCTTCACATTGATGCCCACATAGCGAGCCGTATTTTGGCTTTCGCCAACCACAGCGATCTCGTAACCGTGCTTGCTGTACTTCATATAGATATACACTGCAACGGTCAGGAATGCGACCACCAACACATTCAGCAGGTATTTTTCACCAAACAGAACCGGCAGATTTCCGTATTCCACAGGTTTGATGATGTTAGAGCCGGAACCGGCAGAGGTCAGCACCACATAGTAGGCAACCAGCTGTGTGGCAACATAGTTCATCATCAATGTAAACAGTGTCTCGTTGGTCTTATAGATGGCATGGAAAATGGCAGGAATCAGACCCCAGATAGCACCGGCTGCCAAGCTGGCTACCAAAATGATCAGAAGCAGCACACCATGCGGCACCTTATCGCCGATCTCGATCATGCAGATCATAGCTGCCAAACCGCCCATCAGCGCCTGTCCTTCAGCGCCGCAGTTCCAAAACCGCATCTTAAACGCAGGCGTCACCGCCAATGCAAGGCACAGCAGGATCACCGTCTGCTGCAGAAAACGCCACAGCATTGTGGTCTTGCCCTGGAAGATCATACTGAACTTACCGAAGACACCCCGGAACATAATGCCGTACACTTCCCCAAAGGATGCACCGGTGAGCAAAGAGGAGATCACTCCCGTCAGCAGCAGACCCAGGACGATGGCAGCAAGCCGGATCGCCCAAGCCTTCCAGCCGGTAATATCGTCCCGCTTGACGATGTGCACCAGCGGTTCCCGGTTCTTTTTCGCCATATCAGCCATTGTCACTGCCTCCTTCCGGGGTGGTATTTTGAGGCATTGCCTCGGTTTTGGTCATCAGCAGACCAATCTCTTCCTTGGTGGCTGTACGGGCATCCACCATACCGGTCACCCGACCGGAACCAATGACCATAATCCGGTCACACAGGTCCAGCAGTACATCCAGATCTTCGCCCACGAAGATCCCAGCCACACCTTTTTCTTTCTGCTGATTCAGCAGATTATAAATCAAATAAGAGGAGTTGATATCCAAACCACGGACAGGATAGGCAACCATCAGCACTGTGGGAGAGGATGCGATCTCACGACCCACCAGCACCTTCTGCACATTGCCGCCAGACAGACGGCGCACAGGGGTATCGGCGCCGGGAGTGACGACCTCCAGATCCGCAATGATCTTCTCCGCCAAATCCTTCGGCTTTTTCCGCTCCAAGAAAGCGGTCTTACCCCGACGGTAGCTGCGGAGCATCATATTGTCCACGATGTCCATATTGCCCACAAGACCCATACCCAGCCGATCCTCCGGCACGAAGGACAACCGCACACCCAGTTCCCGGATCTGCACAGGGGTCTTATTCCGCAGATCGTCGGTCTGACCGGTCTTGGGGTTGTGGTAGTAAATATCGCCTTGGGTCAGATACTGCAGACCCGCAATGGATTCCAGCAGCTCCCGCTGACCGGAACCGGCAATGCCGGCAATGCCCAAAATCTCGCCGGAACGGGCAGTGAAGGATACATCGTCCAGCACAGTGGTGCCCTGCCGATCCACACAGCTGATGTGCTGCACTTCCAGACGGTCAACCACATCCTTGGGCTCTGTTCGCTCAATGTTCAGCTCCATTTTCTTGCCCACCATCATCTCAGTGAGCTGGCTTTCGTTGGTTTCACAGGTGTTCACGGTGCCCACATACTCACCTTTGCGCAGTACAGAGACCCGGTCGGACAAGCTCAGCACCTCGTGAAGCTTGTGGGTGATGATGATAATGCATTTACCATCGTCCCGCATACGGCGCAGGACAGCAAAGAGTTTCTCCGTTTCCTGGGGGGTCAGCACAGCGGTGGGCTCGTCCAGAATCAGAATGTCCGCGCCCCGATAAAGCACCTTGATGATCTCCACGGTCTGCTTTTCGGACACGCTCATGGCGTAGATCTTCTTCTTGGGATTGACTTCAAAACCGTATTTGTGGCAGATCTCTTCCACCTTCTGCTCGGCGGCTTTGAGGTTATACTTGCCCTCTTCCTCCAGACCCAGCACGATATTTTCCGTAGCACTGAACACATCCACCAGCTTAAAATGCTGATGGATCATACCGATTTTATAAGCAAAAGCATCCTTGGGAGATGCAATAGTAACCTCCTGTCCGCCGATAAATATCTGACCTTCATCGGGGAAATAAATGCCGGAGATCATATTCATCAAAGTCGTCTTACCGCTACCGTTTTCGCCCAAAATGGACAGAATTTCTCCACGGTTGGCAGTCAGGCAAACATTCTTGTTGGCAATGACCTTTGCACCAAAGGTTTTGGTAATATTTTTCAGTTCAATGGCCGGTGTCTTTTCCAAAACAAAAGCCCTCCTCTTTCAAGTCCTCAAAAACAGGCTGACACACCGGTCAGCCTGTTTTTCAATACCGGAATAAAGCGGGTAAGGCGGGGCAGGTAAAACCTGCCTCGCCTTGTAGTTTTATAAATTAGCCGTAGTTACGGTCCAGCAGGGTGATGCCGTCGATTTCGATATCGAAGTAAGGACCGGAGCGGAACTTGGACTCCTGGAAGATACCGTTCTCGATAACCTCGGTGTCCTTGGCATACTCAGCATCGGTGTCAACGTCAGCCTTGTAGGAGGTCAGAGTCTCGCCCTTAACAGTGAAGTTCTTGGTGTCGAAGACATTGATGGTACCGTCCTTCAGACCCTTGATGACTTCGTCCAGCTTAGCCTGGGTGCCGGCAGCAACATTCTTGCCCATCTCGGTCAGAACGACAGAGTTGGTATCGATGGTGCCGGTCCAGTCGGTAGCGATCTCCTTGCCTTCCTTAACCTGAGTGATCATATACTCAAAGTAAGGAGCCCAGTTGATACGGGAGGAGATCAGGAAGGTCTCGGGGCAAGCAGCGGCGGTAGAGCCGTTGTAGGAAACATTGGGGATCTTAGCGGTCTCACAAGCAGTGGGAGCGCCCATAGAGTCAGCGTGCTGAGAGATCAGGACGCAGCCGCCGTCGATCAGAGCCTGTGCAGCCTGCTTTTCCTTGGTCTCATCGTACCAGGAGCCGGTGAACTTTACATCCATAGTCACTTCGGGAACGATGGACTTGGCACCCAGGTAGAAAGAGGTGTAACCGGAGATAACTTCAGCAAAGGTGAATGCGCCAACATAGCCCATCTTTGCCTTGTCAGCAGTGATGGTGCCGGCATCGATCATTTCCTTCAACTTCAGACCGGCAACCACGCCAGCGGCGTAACGGCCCTGATAAATGGAAGCGAATGCATTGTGGAAGTTCTTAACACCGGCGGTGTGTGCCAGGGTGCCGGTAGCGTGGCAGAACTCGACATCGGGATACTTCTTGGCAGCTTCCAGCAGGAAGGACTCGTGGCCGAAGGAGTCAGCGAAGATGATCTCGCAGCCTTCAGTCTCGATCAGCTCAATAGCAGCATCATAGCACTTCTGAGACTCGGGGATCTGAGTCTTCTGAACCATCTCAACGCCCATCTTCTGGCAAGCTTCCTTGGCAGCGTCGATGAAGTTCTTGTCGTAGGTGGACTGCTCATCGTGCAAGAAGATGAAGCCAACCTTCATTTTTTCGGCGGGCTTGTTTGCGTCACCGGTGCCATCGGCATTGTCAGCAGGAGCCTTACAAGCAGCCATACCGAAAACCATCACAGCAGCCAGCAACAGGGCAAGTAACTTTTTCATGTGTGTTTCCTCCAATTTTTTTATAATTTACCGAACCCTTACAGATTCGATAGGATTACAAATTAGAACCAAACTTACCTTCACATTCTACCACAATTCTTTCCGTTCTGTCAACTAAGATTCCCCTTTTTTCAGTGAATCTGCAAAAGATTTTCACTTTTGAGAGAATCGTGCCGAATTGCGACTTTTTTGTTGCAATCATCTGTGCAAACTGCTATAATGCTTCCAAAGGGGTACCCCTTGAACACAACAAAGAAAGAGGCGCAGCGCTATGAATTGTCTGGAAGCAAGAATCGTCAAAGACGGTGTTGTAAAAGAAGGAAATGTACTGAAGGTAGATAGCTTTCTGAACCACCAGATGGATATTGAACTGATGAACGAGATCGGCAAAGAGTTTTATGAGCGGTTCAAGGATCTGCCCATCAACAAGATCCTAACCATTGAGGCTTCCGGCATTGCTATCGCCTATGCAGTGGCGCAGCAGTTCCGCGTACCCCTGTTATTTGCAAAAAAATCCAAGTCTATCAACATTGCCGGTGACACCTATGTTGCCGAGGTAGAGTCCTTCACCCACAAGAACAAAAACACTGTACTGGTATCCAAGCAGTTTTTATCTGCCGAAGACCATGTGCTGATTGTGGACGACTTCCTTGCCAACGGCTGCGCATTGCAGGGACTTATCTCCATCGTAGACCAGGCCGGCGGTACAGTGGAAGGCATCGGCATCGCCGTAGAGAAAGGTTTCCAAATGGGCGGTCAGATCATTCGCAATCTGGGTTACCGGCTGGAATCCCTTGCCATTGTGGAATCCATGGATCCGGCCACCGGCACGGTGGTATTCCGCAAGCAGTAACCCATGGCCCAAAACCTCCTTGCCCTGCAGCAGCAGGTAGCTGCAAAAAAGCAGTTGGAAGCAAAGCTCAGCAGCTTGCAGCAACAATGGCGCGTATTTGACCAAAAGGTCACGGAACTCAAGGTGATACACCGGGAAGAGCAGGCAGATGTAGAAAAACTGGAAGGCAGTAGTCTTGCCAATTATTTCTACAGATTTGTAGGCAAGCTGGACGGCATGCTGGATGAGGAACGCCAACAGGCTGCGCAGGCAGGCATCAAACTGGAATCTGCCCAGCGGGAGCTTGCCGCCATTGATGAGGAAATCACACAGATCCGTTCCCAATTGCGCGCCCTGGCAAACTGCGAAACCGCTTATCAGACTGCGCTGGCAGAAAAACGGGCAGCTTTAAAAGCCTCCGGCACAGGCGAACAAATTCTGGAGTCGGAAGCGCGGATCACTGAGCTGAAAAGCCAGAAAAAAGAGATTGCAGAAGCCCGTTCCGCCGGCGAAAAAGCCGCCTGCGTTGCCCGAAGCATTCTCTCCAAGCTCAGCAAAGCCGATGATTGGAACACCTTCGACCTGTGGGGCGGCAGCAGCGCCATCACCCACATTGCCAAGCATTCCCATCTGGACGATGCCCAAAACCTTGTTTATACCTTGCAGGAATATCTGCGTCAATTCACCACAGAACTGGCAGATGTGCGGATGCAGACACAGCTGCAGGTGAATATTGACGGCTTTTGGCGGTTTGCCGATTATTTCTTCGACGGTCTGTTTGTGGATTGGAAGATCCGTGAGCAGATCACACAATCGCAGGATGCTGTGACCGATGTGGTCTACAAGGTAGATGGGGCACTGCGCAAGCTGCAAAAGTTGGAGCAGAATGCAGACAAAGAAATTGCTGCGCTGCAGGCAAAAATCAAAGCTTTGGTCTTAAACGGATAAAAAAAGTGCGTCAGTTGACGCACTTTTCTTTTTTCCGGGTAGGAAGTTCTTTATTTTGCAGGTAATAGATCAGCAGATACATCAAATAAGCACCCAAACTCACCGCAAAAATGTAGATGGGCGTATTCACATACCAGCCGAACCACTGGGAAAACTGCTTAAACACCACCAAGGGCGATTCACCGGGTCCCACAAAGAACATATTAATGGGTTCGTTCAGCACAAGCTGCACAAAACAATTCAAGCAGAAGGCGACACCGCACAAGCAGATAAATGTCCACATAGCGCCCTTATAATCCCCTTTTTGATTGCCGCCCCGCTTGGAAAAGCAAACAAACAAGCCGATGAACACCAAAAGCATATGCCACACCAGCGCATGAACGGTCAAGAACCAATGATCCAGCAACAGACCGGAGGGTTCTGCAAAGGCAATGGCACCGCCCAAAAGGTTATACAGCACCATAAAGCTGTACATCCCCCGCTGCAGCTTTCCCGGTTTCAGCCACGGCACGATCAGACACAGATACATAGGGATGCTGCACAGTTGAAAAGGAAAATCACCCCAAGAATAGCGGTTGTCCATCATCACAAAATAGTAAAACAACTGCTTGAATACCTCGGAAATACTCAGCACAAGACCAAGGGCAAACAAGATCCGTCCCGCCGTTTTATCGCTGACACCCCGCAGTTTCCATGCAAGAACACCACACAGAGCAAAGCCGAGCAGTGTGTAAAGGATATGAAACGCGCCGTAGGACGGGATCCTCTCCATAGGAAAGGCAATGGACTCAAAAAACACATCGATTTTTTCTGCCATATTGTATCCTCCTTTATATACCGGAGATGTTTCTATGGTAGCACAACATTCGACAAAATTCAACATTTTTTGACAAGCAGAAAGACCGCCCGATACTATTGGGCGGTCTTTTCGTTTGCTTCAAAGTTTTTTCTGTCGTTATCCGCAAGGCGGTACATCATAAGATACATACCCATCAGCACCACCATCAAGCCGGCTGCTGCCAAAAACAGATATCGATAGGTGCCGGCATAGTCATAAATGACATTGGCAATGGGATTGGCCAAAATCGTAGATGCAGATACCATAGAGATAAATATTCCGGTGTAGCTTCCCTGTGCTTGATAGCCGAACAGGGAGCTTGCCAGCAGCGGAACCGTCACCGTGGTGATGGGAATCGCCATTGCAAACACCACCACCGCGACGGCGGCAGAGGTAAAGCCTGTGGTGGTTGCCAGCAGCACCAGCGCCACTACATTCAAAGCCATGCAAAGCAATGTGGTTTTTTTAGCGCCGACGGTATCACACAGATAGCCGGTCAGGATTTTCGCGCCGGCAAGGCACAGCATCAGCACACTTTGCAGCTTGCTGGCCTGTCCAAAGGTCAAACCCCTGTCCTGCAGGTGGGGAACCACCACAGAAAGCGCCATATTAGGCAGCATACTGGCAAATAGTGTGCCGAACAGCATCATATAAAATGCAGGTCGGCGGGTCAGCTTGTTCATAGGCAACCCCTGCCACATTGTCTTTGCAGGTTTTTTGACTAAAAACTGTTCTCCCTCACCATAGGGCTTCAAACCCACCTTTTGGGGTGTGTTCCGCAGAAGCAGGAACGCCAAAACACCGCAAACCCCCATCAGAATCGCCACCAGACGGAAGGATGCCTGATAGCCGGACCGTTCAATCGCCGCCGCTTGAAAAATACAGGTAATGCTGGCACCCAAGCCGGTAGCAGACATCACCGCGCCCAGCACTGTACCCCGGCGCTTATGAAACCAAGCGCTTACCATACGGGTAGTACCCGCCTCGCCGCAAAAGCCGTTGCACAAACCGCTCAGCAGGTACCCGAAGAAAAACATACCGTAGCTGTTGGCTTTTTCCATAACTGCATAGGACACGGCACCCATCAGCATAAAGACCGCCATTACATAACGGTAATCCACGCGCCTTGCCACTGTACCGATCAGCAGCACCGACAGCATCATCACCACAGAACTGGCGCTGACAGCTAAAGAAAACTGTGCCCGGGTGATATTTAATGCCTCTGTTACCGGCACAAGGTGCAGACCCGGCAGGTTATTGGTGGTTCCGCCTCGGACCGCCATCAATAGCAGCAAAACTGCCGCGATAATCCAATGGTAATGCTTTTTAAATTGTTTTAACATTTTATCACCTTTGGATCTCAGCTTCCTCTACTTCCAGTTTCTTTCTGTCTTTATCTGCAAGACGGTACATCAAAAGGTACATACCCATCAGCACCACTGTCAGTCCTGCCGCCACAATAAACACAGGGCTGTATGTGCCAAGTCTGTCATAGAACGCATTGGAGATCGGTCCAGCAACCATAGATGCTGCCGAAACCATTGCAATGAAAATACCGTTGTACTCCGTTTGCGCCTGATAGCCAAACAAGGACGAAGCAAGCAAGGGGATAATGATGGTCACAATCGGCAGACCCATAGCAAGGATCACCATTGCGATCAGCGACATCACAAAACCCGTCGTCAGCGCCAGCAGAATCAACGCCACCGCATTAAAGGTCATACACAAAAGTGCCACCTTTCTTGCCCCGATACGGTCACACAGAAAACCTGCCAAAATCTTGAAGCCGGCCAAGCCCAGCATCAAAACGCTCTGCATGGTGCTTGCCTGCATCGCGGACAGACCTCTGTCCTGCAAATGGGGAACCACGACAATAAAGGCTAAATAGACCAACATACAAGACAAAAAGGTGCCAATGAACATCATATAAAAGGTCGGACGGCGATAGATCTGATGCATAGTAAAGCCGTGCCAATGATCCTCATGCTCGCGCTTTTTATAGGTAAGCTTCTCACCGTCACCGTAGGGCAACAGACCCATCTTGGCAGGGTGGCTTCGCACGAATACCAGCGACAAAACCGCAACCGCCGCAAAAAGGATCGCTGCCAGCAGGTAAGATGTCCGATAAGTACCCGCTTCCATCGCGGCCGTCTGGATCACGCACATAACGCTGCCGCCCAGGCCGGTCGCCGAGGAGACCGCTCCCAGCACAGCACCCCTGTGCTTATGGAACCACACACTCACCAACTGGGTAGAGCCGGCCTCTCCGCAGATACCGTTAGCAACACCCAACAGCACATAAGCTGCAAACCACAGTATATACCCGTTGGCAACAGTCATTACCGCATAAGACGCAGCACCCACCAACAGAAACACCGTCAAAAGAAACCGGTGGCCGTACCGCAGGACCAGTCCGCCGGAAAGCAACACAGCCAGCATTGCCGCCAGGCTGCTGGCGCTACCCGCCAGGGAATATTGGGCACGGGAAATATCCATAGCCTCCGTCACCGGGATCAGATGCAGGCCGGACATATTATTGGCTATACCGCCACGAATGGCGGTCACCAAGAACAGCACCACCGCAATGATCCAATGATAATGCTTTTTTATAAACTTCACCATAAATACGCCTCCCAGCATATTCGTGTTCCTGTCTATCATACCCAAAACCCACGATTTGTCAAGAACAATCCCAAAACTTGCATATTGAAAAAATTTATTGTAAAATAATGGTAGCAAAAAGGAGGTTTTTCTATGAACCAACAGAAAAAAGAGTTCTTTCGGACAGTGAAATTTATTCTCTGTTCTGCCAGCGCCGGTGTGATACAGGCCGCCAGCTTTGCACTTTTAGAGGAAGTTGTGCATTTGGAGCACTGGCTGTGCAATCTGATTGCACTGGTTCTGTCCGTTCTGTGGAATTTTACACTGAATCGGAAGTTTACCTTCTGTTCAGCCAACAATGTGCCCATCGCTATGCTGAAGGTGGCGGCATTCTATGCGGTGTTTGCGCCGCTGTCTGCCTGGTTGATGGACTATCTTACCGGCATCGGTTGGAATGAATATGTGGTACAGATCAGCACGATGCTTCTGAATTTCGTGTTGGAGTACCTGTATCAGCGGTTTTTTGTGTTCGGCAAAAGTCTGGACACCGCCAAGAAAAACACCCCCGCTGCTTGATTTTTCCAATAGGGCAATATATAATGATTTTGCTTAAAAATACAGTTTTTGGAGGCTGTTATGAAAAAAGTACCTGTTAGTTTGATTATCGACGATCCGGCACCGATTATTTCTGTTTTCCATGAGCACGCTCCCTCCCCCAACACCGCCGACGGCAGACCCATTATCCCCACCTTCCCCAACAGCAGGCTCTTTGAGTTCTGCGACATCATCGAGCGTCACGGCATCAAGGGCAAGTTCAGCGTGGTTCCCATGCCCGGCAATAAGGGTGATATCATCAACGGTTTGGAGGGTGTCTCCCGCGAAGAGCTGGATGAGTGGCTGAACACCGTCAAAGAGCGGGTCGTTCCCCAGTTCACCATCGGTCCCGAGATGCTCACCCACAACTGGGCGGTGAATCTTGCTGACGGCAGCGCCTACGATATTAACGAGAACGATTGGTCCAAGACACAGGACAGAACCACGCTTACTCCCTACATTGCAAAAGCACTTTCCATTTTGAAGGATGCCGGCTTCCACGCCATCGGCGCCACCTCCCCTTGGATGTTTGGTATCGAGGTAGAAGATGAATACTATGCCGCTATGTCCAAGGCGGTATATGATGTGACCGGCTCTAAGGAAGCATGGGTCTTCCTGCGTGGTCTGCGGGAAACCCCCAATGCCAAGCCTTGGGTAGCATTGGAGGAAGACGGCAGAACCCTGATCGCCATCCCTCCCACCACCCGGGACAAGATGTGGCAGACCATCGACAATCCTGACACCAGTGATGATTATGTAAACCGCATTGCCGATTCTCTCATCACTGCCGACGGCAAGGAGGGCGAATGGGTGCGGGCGCTGGAGATGAATGCATGGCCCATCCTCATCACCCACTGGCAGAGTCTGATGTCCAACGGATTGGGTACCGGTCTGCGGGTGTTGGATGAAGTTGCCCGCCGGATCAACGAGCATTATTCTGACCGGGTGCAGTGGATGAGCTTCGAGGAAATGATGGACATCGTTATGGCTGACAAAGCCGCATTCCCCGCCCCCGTTTTTGATAACTAAACAAAAAAGAGGAAAGCACCGCTTCGGTGCTTTCCTCTTTTTAACGGTTATATTCGCTCTTAATATATCTTTGCAGGTTTCGGTGTAATATCCTCTTGGAAAGGATACATACCCTCCGGCAGCTTATTCCACTTAAACTGCTTGAGATTGGCTGCGCCGGCACCGGGGGTATCGGCACAGTAAATCAGGTCGGAAATTTTGCTGTAAGGCAGACGGAAGGAGGTGTTTGCCTTGACGATGACCATATCATACAAACTGGGCTCGATACCGAAATGCCGCAGCAGCTGGGGATCACCGGAGGCACCGCCCTTGGACTGCAGGAGGATATCGATCGTGCCGAAACGAACCACAGCACTGGGTCCGATATAGGCCCCGGAGCCTTGGCTTGCAGGACCTTCCAGGATAAAGTGGCCATCGTGGAGGGACAGGACAGTACCCTCAGCCCGGATGGGACCGGGGACATTGGGGGTAAAGGCAGCGCCCACGGTAAATGCAGCAGAATTACCAACACCCACCGCAAAGGCACGCTCTGCAGCTGCCGGGTCTACAACAGGCAGACCGACACGGAGGTGGCTCCCCCGCTCCATCAGGCGCAGAGGGATGGCAACACTGTCACCCACGCAGCCGCCGTTGGGAGAGTCGGCAAATTCGGAAACCACAACGCACTTGCCGGTATCGTTTTTCTCGGCAATGTCGATCAACTCGTCAATGCTGCGCATTTCGGGCATCACCTTGTCCCGCAGGTCACACAGAGCCTGGGCCAGTTTATCGGCACAAGCTTTAGCGGTTTCTGCGTCCTTGGCAATGGCAATGGTACGGCTGGCAATGACAGGAATATCCATCCAAGGCTGCACCGGAAATACGGTGAAGTCAAGAAGTCGACCGTCGGCGATCATTGCCTTGCCCAGCTCGATAACTTCCTTGAAAGGCGTTGTGTTGGATGTATAGCCGGCGGGGGGGAATCAGCATAGGAACAGCAGCAGCGGCCATAGAATAGGTGCGACCCTCCAGCAGGTCGATACACCGCTGAGCGGCACGGGCGCCGGTTTCATAGAAGTCAACATGGGGATAGGTCTGGTAGCCACAGACCGCATCCAGATTGGTCAGCACCTTGTCGGTGATGTTGGCGTGGAGATCAAAGGAGGCAACCACAGGCTTATCCCCTGCCAGCTTACGCAGATGCTCTGTCAGCTTGCCGCAGGCATCGTCACAGCTAACGGCGACGGTTGCACCGTGGAGAGATGCGTAAATGGCATCAAATTGGTTATTGGCTGCATAGTACTGCACCCGTTCTATGACAAATTCCAGCACCTCGTCTGCCACCTTGCCGCCGGAAGTGGCAATGGCAGATACAAAAGCGGTGGGAATGACCTCTGCGCCGGCTGCGTGGAAGGTATCCACCGCACCGTGGATGGCGCTGCCAAAGGCCATTCGGTTTTGAAAAATCTCTTCGCCTTCAAACACATTATTTTTGCTGAACGCATCTTTGTGCATCACAACAGGGTTAAAGGTATTGGTTTCCTGTCGAAATTCTACAATCAAAATTCGCTTTTGCATAAGTAACTCCTTATTTCAGCAGCTCTGTCAGTACACGGCCGTCGGCATCGGCAAGGGTCTGACCCAATACGGCTGCCAGAGTGGGAGCAATGTCCACCAGCTTTGCACGATCAATTTTTGCACCCTCCTTGAAATCGGGACCGTGGGCCATAAATACCGGCTGAGGTCCTCTTTCCGGAGTATGTCCGTGGGCGCCACGCAGACCGCCGTTGGCTAGTGGCACAACAGGATATTCCGCCGTCCAGGAATTGGCAAAACCATACCCATCCTCGGCTTCCACCATAAAACTGTAAGGACCGGACTGACCATACTGCTCCAGCAGTTCATCCTTGGTGTAGATCTTGCGGATGCCGTACTTGCCGCTTTCCTGCAGCTGCTGCAAATAGGTGTAGACCTGCTCATACAGTTTTTTGTTGGTATTGTCCACCAGGTGGACCGTGGTAGAGAAACCGTTTGCCTGCGCATAGGCTTTCCAGTTATAGATACCGCCGTTGGGAGCTACCTCCAAAAGACCGGCATCCCGGAACAGGACATTCAAATGGATATAGTTGCGCATATCCATCTGACCGTGGTCACTGAGGATAATGAAGTTGGTATCCTCATACACACCGGCATCTTCCATGGCGCGAATCACATCACCCAGCCATTCATCCGTGCGGTCCAGTCCTTTGGAAACCAAATCGCCAAAGACACCGCCCTTGTGCCGGAATGTATCCAAAATACAGTTATGTACCAAAATCACATCCGGTTGTTCGTTACGAATCAGGCTGCAAGTACAACCCATCAAGAAACCGTCAAACCGTTCTGCCAGAGGATTGTTGCCACCTTCCACTTTGGGAAACAGGTGCATATTTTCCCGTACGACCTTGCATGCCGCCTCATTGGCACCCTGCCGGGCAAACACCTCCTCTACCCTGCCCACTTCATCGGGATAGTAGAAGAAATACTCGTTGATAATATAGTCCACATTGGGATTATTTGCGGTAATGGGCCAGAATACAGAGGCAGTGGTGCAGCCTGCGCGCTTGGCGGCAGCAAAGATATCCTCTGCATATACCCAGCTGCTATCCGTTGCCCAATGGGAAATACCGTCATTGAAGGTCTTCAGCTGAAAATTGGCAAACACACCGTGCTTACCAGGGTAGCAGCCGGTCATCAAGGTGGTATGGGCAGGATAGGTGCTGGCGGGATATACCGTAAGCACCTTGTCCACCTCTGCCCGCTTTTCCATGATCTTTTTGAAGTTAGGCTTTTGCTCCATATAAGCGACATCCTCACGGACCATAGCGTCCATGGAAAGAACAAACAGCTTTTTCTTCACTTTTAAGCCTCCACAGTTTTGGTGGCGACAATGTCCACACCGGTGCCGCAGATGTTGGGAACAATCACATCATACCGCTTCACCGGCAGTTTCACAGCAGTGGTACGGATGACATCCATACAGTCAAACAGCTTTTCCTTGGGAACGGGCTGGTTGGAGCGCACAGGCAGCAGATCGTTGGGCACGCCGGCGATCTTCACGGTGGTGGTCAGAATGCGCACAGGATGGGCATATTCCGTGTTCGCATACTCCAAGCCACGCTTGCAGCTGTAGCCATCGGCGGACAAGACCTTTTCGCCGTCGCCTTCCACCATAATGTGGCAGCCACGGGGACATACGGTACAGATAATTTCCTTTTTCATAGCCTTAGTCCTCCTTTACAACTTCGACAGTAATGTCGCCGGCGAGCTTCGCAGTCTCCACATTCACATGGTTCATTTCGCCGGGATTGACCCGGTATTCCTTGTGGGAGTAGATGATCTCATCACCGCAACGGGCAATCAACTTCACATTCAGTTCCGGCTGCAACACACGGAAGTAGATGCTGACCTTGCCGTCTTCTTCCGCGGCATCCACGGTCTGGGGGCACAGGTAGCGGACATTCCGACCGGTCACGCAGGTAACGGTTTTCTGCTCAGCGTTCAGCTTGCCCATGGCATACCGGGCAGCATACTTACCGGCGCGGGCGCTCTCCTCGCTGACATTGTCCACAAGGTCATTGACATGAACAACATTGCCGCAGGCGAACACGGAGGGTGCGGAGGTCTGCATATACTGGTTGACAGCAGGACCGTTGGTGATGGGGTTGATAGCAATACCTGCCTTACGGGTCAGCTCGTTTTCGGGCATCAGACCCACGGAGAACAAAACAGTGTCGCACTCCACAAACTCAGCCTTCTCAGCAATAGGCTGCTTCTTCTCGTTGACGGGAGCTACCCAAACACCGGTGACACGGGTGTCACCCTCGATCTTGGTGATGGTATGGGCAAGCTTCAGAGGAATGCCGAAATCATCCAGGCACTGGACCCGGTTACGGGTCAGACCTGCCAGGTAGTCCATCAGTTCCACGACCATGACCACCTTGGCGCCTTCCAGGCTCATACGACGGGCCATAATCATACCGATATCGCCGGAACCCAGAATGACAACCTTCTTGCCGACCATAATATTCTGGCGGTTAACAAGACGCTGGGCAGAACCGGCGGTGTACAGACCAGCCGGACGGGTGCCGGGCACAGCGATGCTGGCGCGGGTCTTTTCCCGGCAGCCCATCGCCAACACGATACTGCCTTCCTGCACCTGCGTCAGACCGTACTGACTGCTGGTAGCGACGATTTCATTTGTTTCGTGGTTGACCTGCAGAACCATAGAGTTCAGCATATACTCCACATTCAGTTCCTTGGCGCGGTCCACAAAACGACCGTAATACTCAGGACCGGTCAGCTCTTCCTTAAAGCGGGACAGACCGAAACCGGGGTGGATACACTGCTGCAGAATGCCGCCGAGGGCATTGTCGCGTTCGATAATCAGCACCTTTTCGGCGCCCTCTTCCTTTGCTGCGATAGCGGCTGCCAAACCGGCAGGACCGCCGCCAATGATCGCTACATCACATTTTACATTATACATAGCCATTCACCTCTCCCCTCTTTATCGGGTGGAGCCGGTGACCATATAGGAACCGGCATTGTTCTTATTGATCTCAGTGGGGTCACAGCCCAGCTCACGGGCAAGAATCTCAATGACCTTAGGACCGCAGAAGCCGCCCTGGCACCGACCCATACCTGCCCGGACACGGCGCTTGACAGCATCCATGCTCTTTGCGCCCAAAGGACGGTGGATCGCATCCAAAATTTCAGCCTCGGTGACCGTCTCGCAGCGGCAGATCACATTGCCGTACAGAGGATTCTGCTTCACCAGCGCATCCTGCTCTTCCAAGGTGCACTCGCTGAACTTGATGATACCCTTGCGCTTGGAGATGAAGTTCTCCTTACGAGCCCAGCCGGCGCCACGCATCAAAAGCTGCTGGACAACATATGTACCCATAGCCAAAGACAGGGTCAAACCGGTGGAACGAACGCCGGACAGGTTTACATAACCTTCCAGGTCGTCCCAAATGTCAAAGTGCAGACCCTCGGGGTTACGGTTGGGACGCAGACCGGAATACTGGGTGATGGTGTCACGGACATTTACATTGGGGATCAGATTCTTCACATCGTTGGTGATAGATGCCAGACCCTCGGCAGAGGTGGACTTATCGGTTTTGCTGTCCTGATCCTCTGCGGTGGGACCTACCAGCATATTGCCGTGGATGGTGGGGCACATCAGCTTGCCCTTGGTGATCTTGGTGGGGATGGGCAAAACAATATGCTCCACCTGGCAGGAGGTGTTCTTATCCAGAATGAAGAACTGACCCTTACGGGCAACGACCTTATACTCTGCCTTGCCCACCATTTCGGCGATCTCATCGCAGTAAAGACCTGCGCAGTTGATGACATACTTGGTCTCGATCTCTTCACCGGTGGTCTGCACAGAGCTGACCTTGCCGCCGGTGGTAGTGATGCCGGTGACCTTGGTGTTCAACAGGAAGCGAACGCCGTTAGCATAGGCATTTTCTGCGTAAGCCTGCACCAGAATGAAGGGGTCGATGATGCTCTCACGGGGGATCCACAGACCGCCCTTGACCTCAGGGTTCAGGTTGGGCTCCATAGCCAGCAATTCTTCCCGGGTCTTATATTCCACATCGTAGACATGGTTCTTAAATGCCTTTTCCTTGATAGCAGGCAACTGGGCGAACTGCTCGTCGGTAATGGCAGGCAGGATCGCACCGATCCGGGCGAAGGGAACTTCCAGATCCTTCACCAGTTCGTCGTACATAGGGTTGGCGGCCACCACCAGCTGGGACTCCAGTGTGCCGGGGGCGGCATCGTAACCGGTGTGGATAATGGCACTGTTGGACTTGGAAGCATCGCCGCCAATATCCTCGTTCTTCTCCACAACGATGACATCTACTTCATACTTGGACAGCTCTCGGGCAACTGCGCAGCCAACTGCGCCGGCGCCGATCACGACCACATCTGTTTTGAGCATAACAAAACACCTTCCTATCAAAAATTCTTTCTGCGGACCGCGCCGCAAAACACTCCGTCACATAGCATAACACATTGGCAAAATATTTGCAAGACCTTTGCAAAAGTTTGCAACAAAAAAATACGGGCGATTCGTGAATCGCCCGTACGAAATAAAAATCTGTCATTGTGAACATATAGGGAATGCGTTTATGCATTCCTATATGCACAGGAATCCCCTCTTGTTGCAGGAGCTTGCCACACCAGTATGCGCACTGGTTCGCTATGACAGCATTTATGCTATGTTATTATTTTGCCACGGTGACTTTTACGCCGGCCTTTTCCAGGGCCTTGACCATGGGCTTGGAGGCATCGCTGTCCGTAATAACGGTGTGGATTCGCTCCAGGGTGCAGACATTGTTCATTGCCCGCACGCCCATTTTGCTGGAGTCCGCCAAGGCGATAGACTGCCGGGCATTCATCACCAGCTGACGGTGGACGCAGGCTTCACCGGTATGGAAATCGGTGATCCCCTCTTCGGTGATGCCACCGATGCCGATAAAGGCTTTATCCACATTAAAATGGGTGAGATTTTCCTCTGCCGGAAAACCGGAAAGGGTCAGCTCCTTGGCGCGAAGCTGGCCGCCGGGAATGATCACCGTACAGCCGGGAATGTCGCTCAGCTCCACCGCGGTACGCAGGGCGTTGGTGAAGACAGTGATGGGACCGATGTTCTTCATATGCTGGACCATGGCCTGTACGGTGGTACCCACGCCCAAATACACCGCATCACCAGGCTGGATCAGCGCCGCCGCTGCCCGGGCGATGGCATCCTTTTGCTCAGGATTGGCCTGAGAACGGCTGCCGTATTCCGGCTCGGAGGTCAAGGACATATTGGCCACCGCACCGCCATAAACACGACGCAAAATTCCCTGCTGCTCCAAATATTCCAAATCCCGACGGACGGTTTCGATGGAAATATCAAACCGCTCCATCAGTTCCGCATTGTTCACCGTCCGCTGGCGGCTGATGAGCTCTGCGATCTGTCCTCTGCGTTCTACTTTCATAGATGGCACCCCTTTTGTGGTAAAAGTCCAAATGTTGGCAAAATGTTTGCATTTAGTATGCCACAACGGCGTAAACTTGTCAAGCAGCGTTTTTTGTTAAAAACCCCCGACCGCAGGGTCGGGGGTGATTCTTATACGCGATCCTGACCGTTCCAGCTTAAAGGAAGCGGGAACCAGTTCGCAGGGATGTTGTCCGCCTTTGCGGTATACTCCGGTGCAAGAGGACCGAACAGGAATCTCGCTGCCTGCAATCTGTCCAAGGTCAGCTGGGGTTGCTTGTCTGTCCGCTCACAGCCCATCGCATCGCCTTTTACAAAGATGCGGATGGTGCCGTAGTCCTTGATTTCCAGCACCACTTCTCCATCCGGGAGAGCGCTGTAGGTTGCTTTCAGCTTCAAGAACGCAGAAACGACCCCCACCCAATTACGAATTTGGAAATGGCTGGGCGAGCGAATCTGCATACTGTCACTGATGGCAGAAAACAATGCGACCTTATCGGTCATATGTGGTTGCAGCAGGAAGGTAACGGAGGTTTCCTGCTGTTTTTGCCACCGGCACAAAATATCCGCAAAATACCGGGTATCCACCGCCGCAATCTCCGCAATATTGCTTCCGTCGGCATTGGCGCACAGATAGCCGACCGGTTTTTCCCCGGACAGGCACAGATACGGCACATACTCCCACGCGGTCATCGTAGGATAGCAATCCTCGGTTTTCCGGGTGACAGCGATGGCGTTCTGATTATAAAGGGTCGCGCAAAACTCCAGCGCTTGCCGATCCTCTTTCTCGATCTTCACAAAAGAGATCTCTCCGGGGTCTGTAAAGCGACCCGCAAGGGTGTTTTTGGCAAAGGTGAACTGCATCACCTGTCCGCAGCTTTCAAAGCCGTAGCGACCGTAGCGCTGGCGATTGCCACCCAATCGAGAGGCATCAGCGCCGATGTCCTCCAGTTCCTGCTGAGCAGCATCAATAAGCTTGGACATATAGCCTCTGCCCGTATAGTCCCAATGGGTGGCAATATTGCCCATAGTGGAAAACATCAGTTTTTCCCCGGCAACCACCGCCTCCAAAGGATACACACCAATGCAGGACACCAGCTTGCCGTCTTCAAAAATACCCATATGCATTCCCATATGGACATCATCCCGGACGCACATTTTGGGCAGCTGCTTTTCAAAATCCATCTGGAAGCCGTTTTGCCGTGTAAACACGGCATTTAGCAGTGCGAGCAATGCATCATAGTCACTTGCCTGTAACCGGCGCAACTCCATAATATCGTCTCCTTTTCTCGGTCAACCCAAGTAAAACAATTTGGTTTCATACTGCTTGCAGGTGAGCACCAGCGTATCTGTGGTCTGCTCCGCGCCTGTATTCATATCCTTTACTGCGCAAGTTTTGGGAAGGTGCACGGTCTTTTCACCTGCGGTGGCTGCGTGGATTGCAAGCAGGCCGTTGCCGCAGTAAATCACATCGCCGGTGTCGCAGTAGCAATGAATGCCAACGGCCACCAAACGCCGTCTGAGTTCATTAGAATCGATGGCAAAATCCGCCTGAGTCAACTGAACAAAGGGAATGCCCTTCTCCTGCAGGAACGCCTTGGCTTGCCGTGTTTCATCGGTATCAAATTCTGCCGGGAACGGGATCAAAACGCCACTGTAATGGACACATTCTCTGTAATCTTCCATAATCAGCGCATCGCTGGGAATACCTGTGCCGCCCATATTGTCCCGGACAGTCTCCTGAATCTTCACGCAGGGGTCCTGGCTTCCCAGCCGGAAGGGCAGCTTTTCATCGCACAGCACCACCACCTGTGCCCGGGTTCCCGGTGCGTCGGAAAGGGTGAAGTCCGCCGTGATTTCCCGGAAGCGCTTCATTTCCCCCATCAGCTCATCGCTATCATACCAGCCGCCCCACATATCAAACCACCACATAGCATTGCAGTGGGTGTACTGCCGGGCAAAGGCTTTGCGCACCGCCCAGACAGATTGCTCCATAGTCGGCGGTCCGAGCCACACGGCGGTGTCGTATTTCAGCCAAGGATCCACATTGGGACGGATCTTACCGGGATAATCAGCAAAACAGGTACGAATATCATTTTCAGCAAAATAAAGCTTTTTGTGCGCCCGAATACTTTCACCCGCGCACAGATCGCCCCAATCATTACCCATAGCGCGGCTTTTGAAGTAGGAGTTAGGCGCGCAGAAGAAGTCCACATCCGGGCAGTTGAGCAGCACCGATGCGCCGATATTGCCCTCGAACATCCGGTACATAGATTGGCTGTAGCCGTAAAAGGCGCCGACAATTTGCTTATAATCCACGCACTGCTTCACGGTTTTGGCAAAATGGGCAATGGTATTGCCGATCTCAAAGGAGATAAACTCCAAATATTTTTGCATCAGTGGACTTTCAATGATACCGCTTACATCTGTAAGGCTGTGCTCGGGCACCTGCACAGCGGGGTCGCCCACATACTCCCGGAAACACTCCAGGCTGCAGGGGCTGAGACTGCCGTTGCTGTCAAAATGGAACCACTCCTGGGTGGCGCCACCGGCGATCTGATAGCCGATGATATTTTCGGCATAATCCGATGCGTGGACATGGGCAATGAATTCCCGCAGCATTTCCGCGCCGGTCTGGCGGAATTTTCTGGAGAACAGCGCCTCACGGTGATCACCTCTGCGGGTGGTGCAGACCTCATTGGGGTTTTCATCTGCCCACCACTGGGGCATAGAAACATAGACTCTGGGGAAGATCTTGGCATCGGGACAGCCCTTTATGATGGTGCGGACATTTTCTTCAAACTCCCGGTAATCGGGTTTACCTTTCACATCGAAAATACCCTGTCCGTAAACGGGAGTAAAGCCTGTGCGGGGATTGATGGGCAATTCTGTGAAGGCTGCGCCCACAGAAAACAGCTTATAACCCACCTTGGCAAAATCGGCGCAACGGGTATGCTCATCAAAATATGTAATATACGCCATCGCCGGTTCCCGGACACCGTCCACAACGAGCACCGACCGTCCGTTGTAAGACTCTATTTTACTGGTTACCATCGTGATTCCCTTTCTTTACAATTCCACAGCCTTCGGGATACTCCAATCGCCCTTTTCCAAAAGTGTTTCGGCGGTTTGGTAGTCGCATCCTTTGATATCGCAGACAATACGCACCATTCTGTCCTTGAGCTTGATATTGGACGGTTTCAGATTCACCATCATATTTTCATACACCTTGCCGGTCTTGACCATAGCGCAGGTAGAGATGGTATTGAGGATCAGCTTTTGGGCGGTACCGGCCTTCATACGGGTCGAACCGGTAATTACCTCTGCGCCGGTATCGGCAACGATGGATGCCTTGGCGATCTTTTCAATAGGGGTCCCGGGATTGTTAGACAAGCTGACAGTATATGCGCCCACAGAATTGGCATACTCCAGTGCGCCCATCACATAGGCTGCGCCGCCGGCTGCCGAGATACCCACCACGATATCCTTATCGCAAATACCGTAGGCCGCCAAATCGGCTTTGCCGTTTTCCGCGCTGTCCTCATCGGCTTCGCTGGCCTGCCGCAGACATTTGTCACCACCGGCGATGATGCCCACCACCTGATCTCTGGGTACGCCGTAGGTGGGCGGACACTCAGAGGCATCCAGCACACCCAGCCGTCCGGAGGTGCCGCAGCCGATATAGAACAGCCGCCCGCCGTTGGCAAAGCATTCTGCCGTCTGATCGACCACTTTGGCGATGTCTGCCAGTGCCTTTTCCACTGCCAGTACCGCATTCATATTTTCTTTGTTGATCAGTGATACCATATCGAGGGTATCCATTTTGTCAATGTGCCGGGAGGCTTCATTTCGCATTTCTGTGTTTAACATTGTTTATCTCCTTGTTTTTTAGATTTCAACAGCTTTTGGGCTTTCTTCGCTGCACCGGCTACCGGCTCATCCCCCAAACACTGAAGGTGACATCCGGAAACATATTTCCGGATCAAGGGGAACAGCATTTCCTCTTTTGCGCCGATGCCACCGGAGATCAACACGGGAACCTCCTGCAGATCTGTTTGTGCCTGCAAATACTTGACTGCGGTACTGATCTTTTCTGCGGCAAAAGCCATATTTTTTTCCAAAATCCTGCAGGCAACCGGATCCCCCTGCTCTGCCGCCTCAAAGGCAAAGCCTGCAAAGGAGGCAATATAGCGCTTACCGCCCTGATAGAATTTTGCAAGGTGATCTTCGGCAGTCTCTCCAAGACGGTTCTCCACAAGGTGCGTAAGCAAGGTCTGCGCGCCGCTGCCGTCGTGGGCGCAAAGCACTCCGGTGATCACATCCTTGCCGATGGTGTAACCACAACCGCCCTCATCAAAAAATTGACCCCAGCCGGCGATTCTTTTGCGTTCGCTCCCATTAAGGGCAAACGAAATGAAGCCTGTGCCCATAATGACAAGCACACATTTTTCGTACTCGGAAAGGGCTATAATGTTCTCCACATCACTTCCGTTGTCGTAGGCGAAGAAACCGAATTTTTGAAAAAAACGGTTCAGTGTCTGAACATTGCCGCCGCTCAAGCCGCCGCCGGAAATACCGGCATACATAGCGATTTTCCCATAGGGAATGCCTGCGCACACCTCCGCGATGCCCTCTTTCAGCACCTGACACGCGTTTTCCATACCGATATCGTTGGGATTCGCTGCGCCCTTTACCACAGAACGGACAATCTGCCCGTTCTCATCGGTGAGGCAGAAAGCCGTCTTGGTGCCGCCGCCATCAATGCCCAAACAGTAATAGGCATCGGTCTTTTGATAGATCAGCTCATCCACTGACACACCGAACAGCTCCGACAAAGACAGCATCGTGTCCAGTGTGGGCAATCCGCCACCACTTTCCCATTTGCTTACAGACTTTTCCGTAAACCCCAGCATATTGGCGAGGTTTTTCTGGGTGATTCCCCGCTTTTGCCGGTAATATTTCAAATTTTCACTAAAGAATATTTCATGCTTCACCCAATCATCTCCCTTTTCTTTAGTATAAATCAGCACCCACCCATTTTCAATAGAATTATAGGTAGATTCTTCCGTAAAACTCTACGAAAAAGCGGGGTGTATCTTGTGCATTTTCCCAAAACAAAGACCACACCGGAAGGTGTGGTCTTTGCGCAAGTTAATGATGATGGTGATGGTGGTGATGGTGGTGATTGGAAGTTTCGCTAAAGTCCACATGACAATGGGTTTCGTGGCAAGCTTCCCCCTCTGCTTCCAGCTCCAGTGTTGCATGACGAATGCCGTGTTCTGCAAGCTCCCGGCGGACTGCTTCCTTGATACAATGGGGTTCTGCGTTGGTCACGATATGCATGGTGGCATAGTTGTTCCTGCCGTCCATACTCCAGATGTGGATATGGTGCACATCCAGCACACCCTCAATTTCGCAAATATGCGACCGGATCTCCGGCAGACGGATACCGTGCGGTGCTTTTTCCAAAAACAGATCCAGCGACTGCTTCATAGTTTGCACAGCGTTGATAAAAATGAACACCGCCACACCGATAGACATAACGGGGTCTATCCAGGCAAAATCCGTGAAACGCATCACGATGGCGCCCACCAGTACCACTGCCCAGCCCAGCACATCCTCCAGCATATGCAGGTTGACAGCCTTCTGGTTCAGCGAGTCGCCCTCCCGGGTGAAGAATGCCGCGCCCAAATTCACGCAAACACCCACCACCGCAAAGAGGATCATACCGTTATAATGGATCTGGGTGGGTTCGATCAGTCTTTGAACAGCATTGCTCACCACCGCCACAGAACCCAGCAGCAGGATCAGTGTGGTAAGCACACTACCCATAACCGAGAACCTGGCATAGCCGTAGGTATATACCCCGTCCGGCTGGCGCTTGCTTTTCTTTTCCAAAAAGTAGGAAACACCGATACTGGCAGCATCCCCAAGATCGTGGATAGCATCGGAAACGATGGCAACACTTCCGGTAAAAATGCCGCCCACAAATTCAAAGACAGCAAAAAACAAATTCAAAACAAATGCGATCAAAATATTTTTTTCCGTCTTCATAAAATCACCTATCAATGATTCTTATCGGCTTGCACAGCCAACATTTCGCTGAATTCTGTTCCGCTGAGTTCCTTTTTCTCCAGCAGGATGGTGCAAATAGTTTCCATAGCATCCCGGTTGTTTGTCAGGATTTCCATAGACCGGGCATCCGCAGCAGCCACCACTTCCTTTGCCGTAGCGCCGTAAGTAGTCATTGCAAACCGTTTGATCATATCCTCTGCGATCCGTTTTGCCCGGTCATAATCACTGGAGCAGCCTGTGGAATGGCTGCCAAACAGGAGCTTTTCCGCATTTTTACCGGCAAGCAGTGTGGCAATGCGGTCAAACAAGTTCCGTTCTGTTTGATACAGCTGATTGCCGGAGGGCTTCACTCTGCCAAAGGAACCTGCCTGCTGGCGAACACTGATACTCTCGGGTATGTTTTGCGGATCCGTACACACCATTACAACCGCGTGTCCCAGTTCGTGCATTGCGGTTCTGCGCAAATGCTCCTGGGTCACATCCGCCGGGTCATAAAGACACATACTGTTAGGCGCTGTTTCGATCAGTGTTTTAATGGCAGGCACATCCTCGGCCCGGATATCCCGATACTGCTTTGCGAAATCTCGGTTTGCCCGCTGGCTGATGGTTTGGTGGATCACATGGTTGACAAATCGACCGTTGCCGAAATTCTTCACATCCTGGAAGTATTCCATAATATCCCGCACCTTGCTCAAGGCATCCTCGGCAACCAAGAAGCCGGTCTTCTTCATCTTTTCATCGTATATTTTGGTCAATTCTTCCGGTGTATAATCCTCAAAATGGAAGGTATATCCGATGCGGGATTGGATGCCGGGGTTAGATGCCAAAAAGTCCTGCATTTCATCCACATAGCCTGCAAAGATGAACACTGTGTCCGATTTGTGCTCTTCCATGGCTGTCAGCAGCACTTCAATGCACTCATTGTTACCGTACCGGCTGCCCGCCAGAGAGTAAGCTTCGTCCACAAACAAGACTCCACCCACGGCTTTTCGGATTATATCGGCAGTCTTTTGCGCTGTGTCTCCGCGAGAGCTGACCAGATCCTTCCGTTCCGCGACCACCAGATGGTTGGTCTTCAGCATACCGATGGTGTACAGATCTTCGGCGATCAGTTTTGCCACCGTGGTCTTGCCGGTACCGGGATTGCCCGTAAAAATCATATGCATAGAGAAATTGGAAATGTCAGTAAATCCCTTTTCCCGCAAATGTTTCTGGTACATTGCCTGCCGCTTGAACACTTCCAGCTTTTTCTTCAGCACATCCAAGCCAATCAGATCATGGATATTGATCTCCTTTTTCGGCGGCATAATCTTAGCAAAATGATGGGGCAAAAACACTTTTTCCACCATTGCCGATGCGTTATTATCCTTCTTGACAGCCTCATAATAGTCTTCCGACCAGGCTTCCTTCAGATCCTGCAGCAGATTCCGGACTTCCCGGGCATTGCCGAAAAATTCGCGGGTCATCAGACCGGCAATGCAATCATCCAACTCGTCCCGTGCGGAGGGATCCAGCTTAAATCCGCTCTTTTCACACATCTGCAGGAATATCTGCGCCAGTTCTTCCTGATTGTAATCGTCGAAATGGATCTGCTGACCGATCCGGCTGGCAAGACCCGGGTTGGCCTTGAGCAGGTCCCGCATTTCATCGGTATAACCTGCAAAAATGACTACCAGCTTATGGGAGTTGGCTTCCATTTCCTGTAACAGGATGTTCAGCAGTTCATCGCCCCGATCCATACCGGCGATGCCGTAAGCTTCATCAATGAACAGCACACCGTTATAGGCCCGACGGATTGCCTCCATGGCTTTTACGCCAGTGCCTGCAACCCACTCAGAGATCAAATCGCTGGGCTTCACCACAACCAGCTTGTTGGACTTGATTATACCCATACGGTGGAACAGTTCAGCCGCCATTTTTGCCACTGTGGTCTTGCCCGTACCGGGATTGCCCGTAAACATCATATGGTAGCGCACATTTTTGTCCGCCAAACCGGCAATCTGCATTCTGTAAATATTGCGAAATTCCGTTTTGACCTGCTCCAGACCCACCAGCTGCTCCATCTTGCCCAAAATACTTTCTGCAGAGTAGGTCAGCAGGTCATATTCCGGAACACAACCGGCATCGAGTATCATTTTATCTCTGCGAACACTGTAGTAACGGGCATAAATCCTATCGATCAGATCCGCCACAAAAGACTGACCGCGCAGCTCGGAATGGCGGTATGTATTGAAAAAATATTTCTGCAGGGTCGGTTCAAAATCCTCGGTCAGTGTGAAGCTGGAATCCCGCAACTCTGTCAGGCACTCCTCCAACAGATCCTCTTGCGTGGGAGGCTTTATCTGAATGTGATGGCTGCAAACGCGCTGAGAAAGCTCTGCAAAGGGTCGCAGTGTACTGCGGTAGACATCCTCGTTGCAGCCCACCAGCAGGATCAATCCCTCATTTGTCCGTGATGCCTCAAAGACAGCCTTCCAAGCGTTTTCGTAGTTTTCAATTTTCTTTTTACTGGCTTCCCGAGCAGAACCGTTGCCGTCCAAATTGAGACTGGGTTTTTCCCGGCAATCTTCAATCAGCAGCACACGCAGATCCGCCGGGAGCAGATTGTTTATATCGCGAGGGCGAGACCGATTTTCCCCATCCAACAGGTTGAGCAATCTCTTTTCCGTTACGATCAAGGAATCCTCCCGGGAGATGTCCAGCACATTCATCACCGCATAGGCAAATGCACGGATACTCTCCTTGTCACCGCCGTGGATCAGCAGGTTGTAGTGGGGACGCAACACCTCCGGATGGTCACCCCAGGCTTGCAGCGTCTGCACATGAAAGGTAACAAACTCACGGATGGTCTGCTGTTCCTCCGGGGTTAACCGGTAGGACGCCAGCTCACGCTTTGCGTTTTCAAGACAGGTATCCAGATCTAGCTCCTTTTGTATCACCGGAATTTCCGGCAGATCGGGAAAATCAAAAACGCCATCATCCAAAACAGCCTCCACATTCGCCTCGGACTGCTTCTTCTTTCTGACTTCTTCCATCAGATCGTCCAATTTGATATTGTCGTTTGCCATACTATTATTCTCCCTGTTTCTTGCGATTCATCGCATTTACAAAACTTTCATTCCATTTGTCCGCGGTCAGATCTGCCGCATCTGTTACAGGATAGATCCCCATTTCCTGCGCTCGATTGGTAAATGCCAGAACAGACTTGATCCCTTTTCGTTCCAAATCTGTGGCGATCAACATCTTCCTGGCATAGGGACCGCCGAAGCGCTCCGCCACCGTATGAAGCTTATACAGTTCATCCTCATCCACATCTCCGTTTTTGCAGGAAATAAACAGGGGTGTAGTCCCGTGCATCAGTATCACATCGATCTCGTTGCGGGTCTCCTGTTTTTTCTTGGCATCATCGTCCCAATCGATGCTGATGCCCATCTTGCTATCATGGAAATAAGGCGCACCGTTTTCTAAAACCGACCGTCCTTCCAGCAGGGTTTTCAGTTCGAGTATATTGCCGGCTTTCAATGTGCAATAGCTGTGCATAGCCGATTTGTATGTATACTCCAAAGCAAAACGATTGCCTTGGTAATCAATTGCGCCGCAATCATGCATTTTCTCCAGCAGTTCCCGGACAAGCTTTTCCTTACGGCCAAAATCGGAAATTTCATCCCGAAGGTTTTCCATCCACAAAAACACCTGTGATTTGGAATCGGCCCGACTTTCAAACTCATTGAGAGGGTTGATTGCCTGATTCCACTGTTTTGTATCTTTGGATACCATTTTCCAAAAATCTTCCAAATCCCGGGGTCTGCACCTGTCTGCGGGTTGATATTCTTCAAACTGCACACTGCCGCCGTGCAGTGTAATGATCTCCTCTACCGTAAGGCGGATTGGCTTATAGGGGATCACGCGGTTGTCATTGATACAATCACGCACCTGACCGGAATCGTGGTCAAATTTCTCCACCCGCAACCGTTGCCGCGCTGCGCTGTCCAGTCCTGCAACAACTGCGCCCACTGCCATAATGACAGCCTCATCGCCGCCGGTCAGATCAATCACGCATTCGTCCTCTGCCCTGACCAACCCATTCAAAGCTCTGCACATATCCGCAAAATCCTTGCCGCTGACATCGTGCATCATGACTACCGTGCGCTGTTTGCGCTGCCGCAACAAGTCTTTATACCGGCTAACCGGTTCAGACATTTCCAGTTCATCGCCCACCATAATCAGTTTGTCCGGGCGCAAGCGCAAGCACGCAGAAATATTATCAATATGCGATTCGGTGAAGCATTCGATCAGTGTCATACGCGTACCTCTTTATCTTTCCTTTATTGGACATATATCATTTATTGATATTTTATACCTATTTCTTTGTAAAATCAATTGAATTCTTCTTTTTACCCACAAAAACAGCAAATATATCCCGCTTCAGTGCGACACTTCCTTTTGGCAAGTATGCAGGATATATTGCCGTTAGCAAAAAAGACCCAACCACAAGAGTTGAGTCTTTAACTTGCACATAAAACCGTCTCCTGCACTATTGCCGTCCGTTTGGGGTGCAGTAGAGGGAGGGGCGGAAAGCTTCTTCCCTTGTAAAGGGGTCTTCTCCGCTATTTTTCCAAATCAGTTCCATAACATCCTTCATAATCACAGCATCGCAGACCTGCATCGGTGCGTTGCCGAAAAAGCCGTCGGTGATTGCGCCGTAATAGCGGAAAGGCATTTCATATTTATGGAAGCGGAGGCAGATATCCGGGTGGTAAGAGGTATAGTGGAATCTCAGTTCCCGTTCCACAATCTCGCCATTTTTCCGTTTAATCTTCACCGGATATTTTTTATCGGTAATGCGATCGGGCACACCCAGCCGTTCCTCCACCGTATGGAGGAACGTGTTGCTGGTTTGGGTCACGCCGATGAGTAGGACATAGCCACCGTAGGTATACAGCTTGCCGCAGCAGGTATCCGGGGCTGTACCGGAGTCAACATGGGCCTCATCGGCCACAAATTTCAGCACTTTTTCCCGGTCACCGAACACCACCGCGGAATGGGTGGGGTTTTCCGTACGGACACCCCGGGGATCGGCAGCAGCCAAATTCGCCAAGGCGCCGGTGCAGGTAGTGGGATCATTCATATCCAGGGTGATGTCCTTTTTGCCCAGATTCATCCAGGTATGGGTGGGAAAACAAAGCATACCGCCCTCTGCGGTAAAATATTCGATCAGGGTATCCAAAATCGTCTGCATACCACCCTCCACATTGCCAATCAGGCGCAAAGAGGAATGCACCATCACAACCCGGTCACGGGGAATACGCAGATCAGAAAGCTGACGAAGCAGGTCCGCTTTCGTATAGGTTTGGTAGAACTGTTTCATAGGGCCTCCGGGATTGTTTCTTTTCTAAATTTATACTACAAAACCGAAGTAAATGCAAGGAGGAACTCGTTCCGTCGGCAAGTCTTAGGGGCACAAGGACTTGTTTGCATTTTCTGCTAAGCAGAAAATAGAGGTTCGCCTCCGTCAAGCCGTCGGCGGCAACAGTCCACCGGACTGTTGCATTTACATTATTCAAGCCCAGTGCCCCTAGCGAAAAATCACCCGACCACATATGTGGTCGGGAGATTTTTGGCAGGGGGACAAGGACTTGAACCCTGAGCCTACGGTTTTGGAGGTCTTACCCCAATGTTGAAAAAACCTTGATATATAAGGCTTTTTCAATTCCGTTGTGTCATTGACACAACTTTTGACACAACAGCATTACTTTTGGTTTTTCACGAATGCTCTGTATTCATCACGAACCAATGCATAAGAAATAAGATTTTCCATTAGTTTGATTACCTCAGGATCGTCTAACTCCCAATCCCTATCATAAACAAGAGAACCCAAGTTAAACTGATTGCCTGAAATAATTTGCGGATAACGAGCATTTACAAATTCACGAAGTTCGCTTATTTTTCCGCTTCCCTTATTACCTACTGCAATTCTGCCATGATGATAGAATGTAAACTTATTGCCAGTATAACGAACATTATCATCAATAATCAACTGCAAGGAATGGTGAGATTCTTTTTCATTATCAATAGCAATGTTCATTGCTGTTTTGTAGACATCGGGATGTGCCGACGTGTTATACACAGAAAAACCGATTGATACAAATTCCGTACTTCCATCCCGTTCAATCAAGAAAGAGCGGTAGGGACCATAAAAAGCACCACCCGATGCATTACCATAGGTCAGCATTCTAACACCATAATCCTCTATAAGGCGGAACAACTTATACTGTCCAGCAGGCATTTTGTGGTATGGAGTTAAAGTTCCTTCCAAAAGATTAAACGAAGCACACGCGAGGTTGTGTTCTGTCTGGTCGCTTATATCGGTACTATACTCATTCAAATTCTCTTTTAGGTATTCCGAGATTTTGTCATAAGTAATTCTGTCGGGGAACTCGCCTGGGTCAAATGCCGTAAACTTATCAGCCAACATATCCTTATAAGTCGGCAAACTATTGATCTGAATATACTTTTCCTCCTGCTCTGCATAATAATAGCAGAAGTACTCATCTCCGTTAATCATCATTGCATAGTCGCAACCGAGCAAATCACTATAACCAAGCATTTGGTTTGCGGTTTTGTCCCCCAGACCAATTCCTGGTGCCTTACACTCAATAACTGCAAGCGGGATCAGCTCTTCATTTTTTGTAAAACACTTGATTATAATATCTGCTCTTAAAGATGATTTAATTCCATAGTGCGACAAGTGTTCTTCAACACTAATCATTTCCATAGGGACATTTAATTCATTGATGATATAAGACAGAACACGCTGCCTAACAGTTTCCTCAGGTGTAATAAAGATAAGTTTCTTTCTTATCGGGTCAAGGTAGCATTCCTTCCCCTTTCGCTTATAAATTTGGGGTAACGGCTGGGAAGATAAATCTATATACATAATCGCTTCTCCTTATAGTGCTTCGTAATATTGGTCAGACTTTTCGATTGCTGCATCTACGGCAGCCTTTAATTCATCAAAAGCGACGCCGCCGTTTGCCATTCGCCTTACAACATTCAAAGATATTTTCTTCTGCTCTGGATTGCCCTTGCAGTAGTTGTTTATCTCAAATGTCGGGATCACAAAGAAAACCCAGTCATCCACTTTTAGCGGATCGCTGCTCTCAATGTCCATATTGCTGTTCAGGCAAAATACATATACCTCCGATTGGCGCGAAAGCTTCTTGCCATCGTTTACACCAACTTCGGAGTTTCCCCAATAGCTGTTATTAGTAGGCTCAATGGAGAATGTTCTAACTTTGGAAATATGGGTGTTCCAGGGGTGAACATATCTGGTCGCCTTGACTTCAATCCGCTTGTTGCGGTATGCCATGTCATAGGCGGTCCAGTAATTAACATTTTCTGCTTTCTCTATCCCAAGTGCCTTTGCAACAAAGAACTCGGCCAGAGTATCACCTAACCCCTCCAACTGGCTATATGCATACTGCCAAAAATCCAGCACCGAAAACAACGCTTCACCCTTATGTAAAAACATTTCATTGGGAGAATATGCATGGTATGCGGTTAGATCCTCTTTTTGTTTGGCAACATCCAGTTCTAAGGCTTTAATCTTCTTACCCATATTAAGCCAACTTTCTATTAGCTATCTCAATCTAAGTATTTCTTGTACGGCTCAAATGCTTTATTCGCAGAACTCAGGTTACTGGAAATATCCCTTTCCCTGAGCATTACTGCTTTGTATTGTGCAACCTTTTCCTCGAAGTCATCTGCGGCGATTTTCAAGAACCCATTTGCGATAGCATTGAGCAGCACAAAATTCTTAGTTTCGCCGTTCTTCTTAACACGGACAGACAGGTATTCACCTTTGGCTGCAACTACCTCTAACTCTCCAAAAGCCTTGTGGGAAACAGGGGCATTGCTGGCAATCAGACCATTAAAATACCGCTGTGCTTCTTGAAGCTGTACTAAGTCGCTCTCTGCCTTTTGAACAGTAGCCAACAGTTCCTGTGCCTTAGCTTTATTCTCCTGATATAGCTTTCTCTCGGCGGTTGTAACCTTGTCAAAAGAAAGACCAGAGTACAAATTATAAGTATGGGAGCAGTAGATAATATCAAAAAGCAAAATATGAAGATTGGGATCCGCGTGCAGCTTTTTCGTGGTGTTCTCATATCTGCTTTCATTGGTTTTCAGCAGTTCAGGAGTAGCCTTGATTTCCGCAATCAGTTCATCGCAAAAACGATGGTAAATATCCAGCTTAAATGCTGACATTGCACCCCAGTCATCATAGAAGCCGACACAATCGGAAAGATAGTTTGCTTCTGTTGCCTTGTAGAGATAATGATTATCGGGATCATTAAAGAACATGTATGCCATTGCAGACCGTTGGTCATTCTTGTACAGGAAGCTACCAGGATAGTATTTTTCAACCAAGGCATCGCAGCCTTTCAAGAATGCGGTGATCTTTTCCTGTCGCACAGTCAAATCGCCGCCGTCATCCTTTAACAATGCACGGAACAGTTCACGAACAGCTTCGGCATCTTCGGCGCTCTGCTCTGCAATCTTGACCAAACCGCCAAAAGGCTGGTTGTAGCTATCAATGATGTTATAGGTCACTTGCTTTGCCCTTTTCAGCATAGCCGCAAAGTCGGGAGCATCTAAATCAAAAGCTTCTTTGAACTGTACAACAGAGTACCATTTATAACCCTCGCATTGGGGATCCTCGTTCAAAAAGCGGAATTTATCGATATATGCCGTGAAGATCTGATTTAAGCTTTTTCTATTCACATCCACACACCCTTTCCATATTTATAGGCTTTTCTTATATTTTACATATTTTCTGCCAAATTTTCAATAGGAATGCTGTCTTTGGCTTTTCGCCTTTTAGCATACTCTAAAAGGTTTCTTGTGTTACCCAGATGTCGAACAAAACAGATAATACTATCGGCGGTATCTACCATATACTGGTTGGCTTTTATAATTGCATATGCGCGGGGTGTTTTTTCTATGGGAGGATAATAAGAATTATCATAGCCACCATAAAGATCAGGTTCTCGTTCTGCGGGGTGATAGGCCAACACAAGATATAACCTCACATCAGGATGCCGCTGTTTTACATTTCGCACCGCCTTCGCTGCCAGGCTGTCAAAGTTACCTCGATTGCCTACATAGAAGCTATGTATGCCGTAATTTGAATAGTGGCTTTCTATTGCTCTTTCAAGTTCTGGAAGAACTGATTGTGGGGTATCAGCATGGCCAAACAAAAAACATGATTTGCACATAATCCCACCCCTTTTACGAACAATTCGCATTGTTGATGCGACTATTATAATGCTATCAACGAGTGTATGTCAATTCAAACATCGACTAAACTAATGGTGATAATATTAGTAGGCGGTGTGATCGATGACGGAGAAAAAGAACCTGAACATTTTAGTCGGCAACAATATCAAACGAGAGAGGGAAAAAGCTGGACTTACCCAAGATCAGTTGTCCGAAAAGCTGGGTATTGGCCCCAAGAGTTTGTCGAGCATTGAGAGAGGAACCGTTGGCGTGTCACTATCCACCCTATTGAAAATCTGCAATGTGCTTTCCATTTCCAGCAATTCTCTGCTTTTTGAAAGCAGCCATAAGAATGATGTGCAAGCCATTACGGAACGGTTGGAACATCTAACCCCCGCACAGTTTGAAATCGCTAATGATATACTCGGCAAAGTGTTATCAGCTTTTGCCTTAAACGAGCAAGCATAACACAGGAATACTTTAGCCACTAATCTGCGGATTGGTGGCTTTTTTGTTCTCTCTTGAATTTTTTTGTTGGTTCTTCAGTATAATGCAAAATCAATAAAAAACAGGAGGTTTTCTGTAATGAGAGAACGAATAGCAATCTATTTAACGAACCTGGGAAAATACGTGGAAGGCTGCCTTGTGGGTGAGTGGGTAAAACTGCCAGTCGATAAGGACAAGCTACAAGATGTACTAACCCGTATCGGTATCGATGGACAACAGTATGATGAGGCTTTTATTACCGACTATGAGACCTCGCTTGGAAATTTGCACATAAGTGAGTATGCCAGTATTTCCGATCTGAACGAGTTTGCAGAACGGTTGGAGGATTTGGCAGACCCCGACTATGAAAAGGTAGCAGCAATCCTGGAATGCGAAAGCAGTATGAGTATAGCGGAGGTGTTGGAGATTATCGACGACTTGGACAGCTTTGACCTATTAACTGAGGTAGAGGATGATGAAGCCTTGGGGGAATACTATGCCGAGGTCGGTTGTATCTTCCATAACATCCCCGACAGCATCCAGCAATATTTCAACTTTGAAGCATACGGCAGGGATGTTCGGTTGGAAACCAATATGTGCTATACCAGCTATGGAGCAATCATTGATAACCGATAAAAATAATAGCGGCCACTTGGTCGCTATTATTTTACTTTATTGTACCTAAAATGCTTATATTGGTGTTTTGATTATAAGATGGCCTATAGTAAGTTGATTTTTTTGTTGGAAAACATTATAATATTTTCAAATTAATAGGCTCAATATCTTATTCGTTTTTAGACTTAACCTTTAACAGATAGGAGATATACATGATAGAACTTACAGGAAATATGATAAACAACGAAGATGTTGGTTCATTAAGTGGCATTGACTTTGAAAAACTATGCTGCGTTTTGTTACAAAAGCTCGGCTTTGATGTAGAAACCACAAAACAAAGTGGTGATGGTGGTATAGATTTGATTGCATACAATCGTCAACCATTCTTGTCGGGTAAGTATATCGTACAATGCAAGCGGTATGCTGGAGGTGTCGGAGAACCCATACTTCGTGATCTCTTTGGTGTTGTAACAGCAGAACGAGCCAATAAGGGCATCTTGATAACAACTGGTTATTTCTCAATGAGCGCAATAAAATTTGCAAGCGACAAAAATATTGAGCTAATCGATGGGGAACGCTTGAACGAGTTGTTATTTGAAAATGGCATTATTGTGGAGGGCAATACACCAAACATTAGCCATTTTACAAAGCACCAATGTTTTGATACTCATAAATATGATTTTTTCAAGAGCATGATAAACCAAAATTCATGTACCGTTGAAATGGGCAAGGATTTCTTGTTCACCTTTATGTATAACTATTTCAAGAATGATTTTGGTAAAACAGATGAAGTTTGCGCTATGTTGCATGACGGCTTCTCAGAAGAATATATCCGTTTGTTCGACTGGTTTATGGGAAAATACTATAAACGGGGTAAAGAGCAGTTAGAATTGCAACCATACTATGTGCATAAATACAAGGGCATTGCGCAGCTCTATAACTTTGATTTGTTTGAGTATGTACAAAGTAGATACAACATATTAACAAAACTGGGTGGTTTAGAACTTGCATATTACAAACCTGGCAATCGTTACAGTACAAGATATTACCTTTCACGCATACATGAGGATGATCGTGCAGATATTTTAGCTAATTTAATGAATACGGATATGGTAAAATATATCCCATCCTATAAATTCTATGAAAAGTTAAATTTGCTATCGCTGTTTCGGTATTTCGGGATTCAGCGTGGCGTTGAGCAAATCAACAAAATGCTATATGGTAGTGCGCCAGAATTTAAGGAATGGGTTGAAACACGGTATGATTATATGGAATCGGCAAATCATTTCCAGATATGCTATTCAAAAATAGAGCCAGTTCGTTATAGTATGGGAAATGGCAAATTTAAGTATGATCACATAGACATAAAGCATGAGGGAAGAATAGATGTGAGTTCGTATTTTGATACATACCGAGCGGCACATCAGGACAAGATTGATGCCGAAATAGCCAAAATAGATGCGTTGCTTCTAAGTATTACTTGATATTAAAATGTTTTTCCGCAACTGAAAATAGAAAGCAAGAGAATGTAAATATGAACTATAGAGAAGTAATTAGGTCTGAATATATCGAGGAATATAAAGAGCAGCACAGAATTTTTTACTGTGCATTAAGTTCGATGATATTTGACATATCGTTTCTTGAAACTTGTGTGGAATTACAGGACCACGAATTGGATAGCGACTGGATAACAATTAAATTTTTGCATCGTAATCTTTTTGAGAACTTAATATCCAAAGTTTACAAATGTTTCTTTGATAATAGCGGCAGAGATTCTATTACACTTTTTGGATTTAAGAATAATATAGTCCGTCGGTTTATTAAAGAGGAATACCGAACACAAATTTTTGAAAACATTAGCAAATTGAGTTCGGAGTATGATGACTTTACAAAAAGAAAAACGAACCTTGAGGAAAATTTACTTGCACTCCGCCGCAGTTTTGTTGCCCACAGATTGCTCATAACCGATGATGATGCCGTTGTAGATCTGCGTGAAATTAAGATGTTGGTAGAATACGGTCAGAAATTATTTCAAACACTAAGTTTTCGTCCATTGGATTTCTATTCCTTCGCTGAGGGTGATGGATATGATTTTTCAAAAGAAATTGAGTATACCCGCCAATCTTTAAGCAAGTTCATTAAGACAAGTTTTCTTACATCAAAGTATATCGCTAAAATAGATTGCGAATTGCAGGATAATTGTGATGATTCGATAAAAGAGCGTATCTATGCAATCATAAGCGACCTAAATGCAAAAAGATAGAAAATTTAGTTATATTTTTTGGACTTATTTATAGAATAGTATTGGTAGGTAAATACTATCCGCTATTCTTCTTTACTACTCACCGAATGATAACGGGGCAACCTTCCTGTCATTCAATAGGTACACGATCATGTGTTTTTGGTCAAAGGAGAAATGTTTTGTCTGGTGTGAATTTATAAAGGTGGAATTTAGTCGCTTGCTCAATGACCTTGCCAAAGTCAATCACCGCTAAATCGGTGGCTATGCTGAGAGTAAGCGAAAAGCAGCATAGTCTTATCCCGTGGAGAGGGGGCGGACCGTTTGGTCTGCCTCCTTTTTTATACATAAAATCATGCTGCAGATGATAAAGTTCATCTACCACATGACAAGTAGTCACCTACCAAATGATATATTGTCATCTATACAGATGATGTTTTGCTCGTGTGCTTCTAAGGAAAACAGAACATAATTGTTCGATATTCCTTGTTTCCTCCTATATTCCCGCAGAATGTTAAACATTTTGTGGGATTTTTTTGGTAGTTTTTGCTTATTAGTATTATTTATCTTGAAATTCTATATCCAAGTAACTTAAATTCTTCAAAAATCCTATCTTTGAAGAGTCGGCACAGAGCTTATCGCTCTGGCGAGAAACAAAGAGTAATAAAAATGTGCCATTTGTATAGAATAAATTATTAAAACAACAGGCGTGCCCTATATGGAAACATGGCACATTTTTAACAGGTAAAAACAAATGAGTACTCGGTTCGCAGCTTTTGAAGCTTTGATGGTCAGCATAAACTGGCTTTATGCTGACCCTCCCAAATCCTTAACTGGATTTGGGAGTGCTGTGATCCCGATAACCGCCAATCTACGAAAGGAGATATTATATTGTAATAAAGGATAGCAGATCTGCAAGCCACTACCACTCGGCGGTAGGCGGTGGCTTGCATAAGCAGACAAATGGCAATTTGGCTGCTACAACAATGTATGCGAAGCATACAGGGCATTGTCCCATTTCTTCTTCGCTTGCGAAGAATGAAACCCATCGCTGGTAAGCGGGGTTTCCATTTTAGTCCATAGTGGAAACTATGGAAGAAGTAGTCTGAAATGGGTAAAATGCCCGCACTTTTTTCACCCGCTGGTGTCGTATGTCCCCATTAAAGGCCCAGCGGGCCGTTAATGGGGATATTATATCTAAAGGGGGTGAAAATCATAGCTCGTAATCTAAAATATCAATTCCTGACAGCAATCAACCATCACTTTAAGGAAGGGATGGATAAGCATTCAATGAAGCTGTCAGGCGAAATGGATGGTACCCGTATCTTTTCATATGCGGACCGTTCTAACCTTGTTGACCTTGCATCTTGCTTCTCGGCGTATATGAAACAAACCCATCCGCAAATCCGTGAAGTGCGGCAAGTCACACCTGAGCATGTACAAGGCTTCCTGGCAGCCAAAAGCGAAACAGCAACACAAGCAACACTATCGCAGTATAACAGCCGTTTTGCGAAGCTGGAACGGCTGGTAAATGATAGCTATAAAAGTTGCAATGTTGATTTCCATAGTGTTGTGGTGCCTGCTTCAACCAAAGGTAGCGGTAAGGTTCGTACGCAGATGTTGGCAGCATCCGACTATCAAACTTTACTGAACAGCACCACAAACACGAACTTACGAAATGCTTTAGTGCTGTCCTACACCTGTGGCTTGAGGGCCGCCGAATGCAGCAAATTACAGGGCAAGGACTGGAATGCGGAAAGTGGCACTTTAAACATTGTTGACAGCAAAGGCAAGCGAAGCAGATTGGTAAAATGCCCGCCGCAGCATGTCTCCGCTGTGAGCGCCATTATGTCTTCTACCCAAGGCAGAGTATGTGACTGCCAGACAGAAAGCTTGCAAAAAGCTTTTCGCCGCCAGCTTGCTGTCTGCGATTTAGCTGACCAATACAAGGTGGGTGCTTTTCACTCTGCACGTCGAGCATATGCGACCAATATGTACAAAGAATGCCGCGCTCAGGGTATGAGTGTACAAAGTTCGCTGTCTGCGGTTTCAAAATCGTTGGGCCATGGTGCAAATCGTAACGATCTGATGAAGCAATATATATGTTGTCCCATTCAGTAACTGTACTTAATAAGTTGCATCAATAGGACCTAAATCATCAGGATCATCATTTTTAATTTGATTTATGTCTTTCCCTTCTTTTTTAGCTTTCTTTAACTTTTGAGTGAAATTATAGACAGACATAAATGTATCATCCTCTGCGGGCGCACGAACATGATGCCTTGCTTCGCCCATGTCCTTTGCTTCGCCTTTTCCAAGTAAATGAGGATTAACACGATATACCCCTTTTGCTGCATGCATAAGCACCCCGCCATCGGTCAGTTCCGTCAACAAATTGCTTATTGATCGTACATCCTTGTACCCCATTTGCTGTTTAAGATATTCCCGCATCGGCTTGTTGACCGTTATGGTTAGGCTGTAATCAAACATATGGCTACCTGATGGTTCTGCGTAACGAAGATATGGCAGCAACAACAAAAGCAACTGCAAGCAGTCAGGTGGCATATCCCTTATGTATAGTAGACCTCTAATATAAAATTTCACGTAATTGTTTTCCGAACCTACTGTAAAAATACGATGTATATTTTTACCATATTTGACCCCATCTTCCCAAAGTTCAAACTCTTCGTACTGGGTTATTTTCTTGGCCGATTTTTGTGCCAAAGCAATCAATTCCTTTCTACCTGAAAGTATCAGGTAGAGGTATATTACTGGTGAAAACTACTAATATAAAAAATTTTTGACTAATCAAAAAAATTTTTTACGAACTTTCAGTTGCGTTTTTTGATAATGTTACCTTTATTACCACAGTTTTTTGCTCCGTCAAGAACTTTTTTGGACGTTTTTAACAATATCTTGGAAAAATAATTGTTGACATTTGTGCATTTTTGTGCTATATTAACAAAACAAACAAATCGTGGCAGCAGAAAGTGTCGGTTCTATCGGCACTTATGCAACCTTGACGGACAGCCTGCGCAAGAAAAGGAGCGCTATGAGACATCTGTTGTCCGCAAGTCTATAGCTTTATGCTAAATTTTGAAGAAAGGGAGGGATGATGCCCACCGATCACGAGACCATATTGTATTATTCAGTATACAGACCTTGCCGTACCCTCATTAGCGGCATAGGTTTTTGCGCCTGTATTTTGATATATAACAATGGCAGAGATTGGGAGCACATTGCTCACGATCTCTGCCATTTTCGTTTGTCGGGCGCCCGCAGGGCTCGTTATTGAAAAAACAAAAATATCGCTGCACCCTGCGGCATGGGCAGCTCAAAGAAAGGAAAATTTTATTATGGCAAAGGACAAAAAAATCCAAAACAATAATTATGAAATGATGGTTGAGAAGCTCAACAAATTTAGCAAGATTGATTTATCAACTGCTGACGGTCAAAAACAAGCAAACAATCTGCCCGATAACGAAAAGGAAGAATATAAGTGTTATACGCTTGCTGTAATGGTACATATGATTGCTAACGATGTAGCAAAAAATTACGAGGAAAAATTCAGAATACTCCATGCTGTGACTAAAATCGAACCTGATCAGGTTTTAACTTTGCTTGTAGTAAAAACTGCAAGCAATGCGACAACCACAAAACAAGTTCTTAATATTTTACAAAATATCAATTCTTACTCTGTTACACCATTTATTAACAGTTATACAGGTGTCGGTAAATGTATTTTGAACAGATCATCGCAATTTCACCATTTAGAAGGACTTAATACCTTTACAGATGAAGACTATGCAGCATTAGGAAAGAATCTGTGCATAAACGGTCATGCAATTCTCACTCCATACGGAGTTTTGTGGAATATCCAGGGGGTGCGTAAAGTATGAAGAAAATCATTAACAAAAAATTATACGACACCGACACAGCAAAAGAGGTAACAACACACAATAATGGCCTTGGCTGGGGCGATTTCTACTTTATTAACGAAACGCTCTACCAGAAAAGAACAGGTGAATTCTTCTTGTTCGGACATGGCGGGGCCATGACAGAATATGGCGAACATCGGTTCGGTAGCTGGACAAGCGGCAGCAATATCTTTCCTTTGACAGAAGATGAAGCACAGGAATGGGTAGCGGAATATTGTGACGCCGATCTCTACATCAAAATTTTTGGTGAAGTGGAGGAGTGAGAACTATGGATCAGAAATTCAAGTATGCAGCTAATAACATTAACGATGTAATTCGCAACAACAAAGAAGCTGGATGGTTTTTCTTTCATCCAGAAACAATAAAGTTTTTCCATTCTTGTGTATCAAGTGTTCTGTTTGAAAATAAAACATTTGTTACAAGCGAACTCCATCTTCGTGGCGACAACTGGGTAAGGCTTTACACCGTAAGAAAATATAACCCCGAAACCGCATGGATTGATACAATAGGTAAATATGGCGTTTTTACGAGTAGAAAAGAAGCTCTAAAATTTGCAGAAAACTATGAGCTTGAAAAGGAGGACGTGAAATGAGCAATTACATTATGACCGTCGCAGATGTGCAGGAAGCACTGCACATTGGTAAAGATAAGGCCTACCGCCTTTTTAAGCAGAAAAGTTTTCCGTCTTTCCAGCTTGACGGAAAATATATGGTAAGAGTTTCCGACTTTGAAGCATGGCTTGGCAAGATTCAGAAGCTTCCTGACAAAAATTATCGTTTAGGTCTTATGAGTTACGGCAGCTATGGCAGCTATTACAACTATTACAATTAAGGAGAATAATTTATGGTACATAAGATTACATTTAGCGAAAATATGAAATACGAAAAATGCACTGTAACTAAGCGGGGTGACGGCAGATACTTCTGCCGCATCCCCATCGGCTACGAAACTGACGAAAACGGAAAGAAGCACTATCAATATAAATCCGTATATGGTGTGGATGAAAACGATGTTCGCGTCAAAAGAGCAGAATTTATTGATAGCCAGATCCAGCAAACTGAACAGGCGCAGCTTATTAGTGAAATGCTTATTACAAAAATGGAAGAGTGGCTATACTCTCAAAAATTCAAGCGGCTCAAAGGAAACAGTTTTGATAGATTGGAAAACACTCTTGATTATCAAATTCGACCCGCACTTGCAGCCTTGCAGATCCAGGACATAAGAATGAACGATGTAACCACTGCGCACATCAATCAAATTATGGATTACAACCTGAACAAAGGCTATTCGTATTCCACTCTGTTGAAGATCAGAAGATTTCTTGTTTCGTTCTTTGCTTACTATGAAGATGAAATCACACTAAATCCAATGCGAAAGTATGAGTTTTATGCAAAGGAAAGCGTGTTAGAAACTCAGGCAGAATTACGAGAACAAAAATCCGCTGTTCTTTCAAAGAAGGCTGCGCGCAAAGAAGAAATCAAAGCAAACGGCAGCAGCAAAATATACATAACAGAAGAAGAGGAACAGTTATCACGGATGAAGCTGGTGAGCCAGATAGACGAAAGCGATATTCATTATTTTGATGATGAAGAAATCAGTAAAATCAAGGATGCCATATACAATGGGTACACTATCAAATTCACATCACGGAGTGGCAACATCGTAGAAAGTGCGCGTTACTACCCAAAGCAAGGAGAGTACTTTTTGTTTATGATGTATGTTGGCATCAGGTGCGGCGAAGCGGTTTCGCTGGAATACAGCTCGGTGGATTTTGATAATTGTACCATCAGCATTTGTCAAAACGCAGTCAACACCAAAAGTAGGGATAAAGATGGCAAATCAACTGGTAAAAGAAACAGGAAAATGGCATCCCCTAAGACCAAGAGCAGTAAGCAAACTATATCCGTAAGTCCGTATGCAATTGAGATCCTTAAATCTATGTTGGCAAAAGAGCCTGTTGGATATGATGGGTATATTGTTCACAATGGAAATCACAAACCAATTAGCAGCAAAACACTTTGGCAGCGCTTGAACAAGCTGCTGCGGGGTACTGGAATAGAAGGCTGCGGTGTTCATTCTCTAAGACATACTTGTGCAACATTGCTCTATGCTGAAAGCGGCGGTGATGCAAAATTTGTCTGCCAGCAGCTTCGCCAGACGGATCCAGGATTTACTGCACGTACATACATCCACCAAACTAAGCAAAGGACAAAGGACCTTTTGCAAAACTTTCAAATCTAAAAAATGCACCCCTGTTTTAGGGGTGCATTTCTGCTATGCTGGTGATCAGATTTTGACACAAATTTGACACAACAAAGGTGCGAAAAACAAGGAAAACTAAGGAAAGATAAGGAAAACTTAAAAATGCCATAAAAGCTAATAGATGCAAAAAGTTCCGAAATCTACTGAAAAACCAGTAAATCTCGGAACTTTGTGGCAGGGGCACTAGGACTTGAACCCAGAGCCTACGGTTTTGGAGACCGCCGCTCTACCAATTGAGCTATACCCCTATTTATCTGAAAGGCCGGGGCCTTATTATCTGGTGGGCCCTCAGGGATTCGAACCCGGGACTATCCGGTTATGAGCCGGAGGCTCTAACCAA
>JAZRLE010000016.1:0-10668 GCA_045646665.1 Faecousia sp.
TAAAGGACTCCCGCAGCACCAAGCTTGCAGAAATCTCTCTTAGGACTCGAACGAACAAATGCAACGCGGACGAGCGTTGCCGGCGAGGGCTTGACCGAGCCGAACCTTGATTAAACGAGTCCCGACGGCGTGTAAAGTATCCGGACGACCAATGGTCGCCCCTACAAATCAATATGGTGGGTATAGTTCAATTGGCAGAGCACCGGATTGTGGTTCCGGGCGTTGTGGGTTCGAGTCCCATTACCCACCCCAGAAAAAGAAGAGGAGACCTTTTGGTCTCCTCTTCTTTTTCTCTTGGTGGATGGGACTCGAAAGGCCGTTAAAAAAACAGTCCGGGGGACTGTTTTTAGGCCGTGGGAGAGTCCATAAACGGCTGACGGTAGGCGGTATGCCTGCCCGAAGCCGTTTATCTATTCGGTACACCTTCTTTCGGTGGATGGGGCTCGAACGATCAAATGCAACGCGGACGAGCGTTGCCGGCGAGGGCTTGACCGAGCCGAACCTTGATTAAACGAGTCCCTTACCCACCCCTGTACCGTTTGCTCGTCTTTTTTATGGTGTCACTACCAATTGTTCCTCCAACAAAATATTCTTAATCTCTTTTCCGATTTTTTTGCAATAATCAATGGTATATTTCGTTCCTTTCGATTTGCCATCCCAAAAAGCAATCACCACATCTGCATATTCCACAATTTGCTCGTTTCTTTTTAACGGCGCGCCACGCTGATATCTGGCGTATTCCGGTGAAAACTCTGTATATAACAGATTGTTTGCTTTCGCATATTGCTTTGCACAGGTATCCACTCCTTTTGCCCCGCCGGAAACAATTTCCGTGACCTGTTGCGGCAGATATTTTTCTAAATTCTCCACCGTTAAATTTCTCGAACCTATAATCGCAACCCGCATATATTCCTCCAATTTATGCGTCACTTTTTCGTCATTATATCACCATTTTTGTTTTGACGCAATAGTGGCATTATAATGATGTCATAATAATGTTACTTTTCCGTCAAAGAGGTGCTTTTATGGAGGAAAAACTGTTGCGCTATACTCTGCGCATTGACCGTTTGCTTTTCAAAAAATTTCGTTATATTGCTGAATCCAAGGGGCGCTCTGCCAACAAAGAGATTGAGCAATACCTGAAGCGGTGTGTTGCCTCTTACGAAAAGGAAAACGGCAGCATTCCTATGGACGAAAAAACAGATGCTTAAAAAGACGACCTCTGGGTCGTCTTTTTCTTGTATTCCCACCGATCGATCTCATTTCAAAATCCCTTGCAATCCCTGCCTCTTCGTGTTATTGTTAAAGTACAATCATTCAGGAGGTTTCCTTATGAAACAGACAGATTGGAAAATTATCTATACAAATTATGCCGGTCCGGAAAAGCGGGCGATAAACTTTCTGTCCAAAGAGGCAGGTAAGATGCTCATCCGGGAGCCGAATGTGTACCGGATCTATGTTTTGCCCTGTGAAAAGGAAGGCTGTGCAGTTTCGAAAAATGCATTTTTTGTAGGCTGCTACGAAAACAGTCCTGCCATCCGGGCGCTGGTGGCAGCGGAGGAGGTGCCCGCAGAGGGCTTCCTTGTGAAGGTCATTCCCAACCCGGAGGATGCCGAGGGTCGGTTTGTGATCCTCACCGGCAACACACCGGCGGAGGTGTTCTATGCCGCAGTCAGCTTCATTGACGATTACATCCCCCAATACGGAAAAATCTCCGGCTCCAACTATATGCCGGATCTGACCTTCGACGAACCGCTGCAGGAATGCTGCTACACGGATGCGCCGGATCACAAGACCCGCAGCATCTTCACCTGGGGTCACTCCATCAGCGATTACCGGGCATACATCGATAATATGGCCCGGCTGAAATTTAACGAGCTGATCCTGTGGAACGATTATCTTCCCATCAACATCACCGATGTGATCGACTATGCCCATTCCTACGGCATCGCGGTCAACTTAGGCTACAGCTGGGGTTGGACCACCCACCAGTGCTCCGGTATCACCGACATCAGCGATGCCGCTTTGACCGTTATGAAGGACGATATCGTCCGCAAGTATGAAGAAGAATACGCCCCCACCGGCTGCGACGGCATTTATTTCCAATCCTTCACCGAGCGCCGGGACAAGTATATCGGCGGCAGACGCATCGCCGAGGCCGTCACCGCTCTGGTGAATATGACCGGCGGAGAAATTCTGGCGAAAAATCCCAATCTGAAGCTCCAGTTCGGTCTGCACGCCACCTCTGTGTTGGACGATTTGGACCACATCGCCAAGGTGGACCCCCGGATCGAGATTCTGTGGGAGGATTGCGGTGAGCTTCCCTATGACTATGACGCATTCGTCAAGGACGAAGCCCGGTTCGCCGAGACTTTGGAATTTACCAAAAAGCTCCTTGCTCTGCGGGGCGGTATCGGTGTGGGTCTGGTGTTCAAGGGCGTGATGATGCTGGACTGGACGAAATTCTTCAGCCAGCACGGTCCTTATGTGATGGGCGAAAACCACCGCGAGATTGCCGCCCACGACCGGCAGATCCGGGCAAAGGGCTGGCGGATATTCTCCGCAGAATGGTCCCAGAGCGGCGCCCGGGTACAGCAGATGCTGCGGTGCATCGCCGAAAACAAGCAGGGCGAGGTGGATATGTGCCTTGCCGGCACCTTTGACGGCGGCATTTATCTGCCCATGGCACTGTGCGCGCAGATGTATTGGAATTGCTCAGAGGACTACGGAGAAACCCTGAAAAAAGTGGCAAAACGACCCTGCATCGCCACCGATTGATAAAAAAAGGACGGTCATTGACCGTCCTTTTTCTTTTTTCTGTTTTGGAATGCCGTCTTGACCTTATTTTTCATCTGCACCAGCACCGCAAGGGTTTTTTGATCCTTGGGGAACAGCCATTTCAGCAAACATATGGCAATCGCCACGGTGAGGAGCTTCTCCGGCGAGAAGGGAAACCACAAAAACGCCAGATAACTGCCGCTGATCGCGATCATCCAGCCGATGTCAAAATAAGTGCCCACCGCCAGCAAAATGTACGACCAGCCGTTGGTGATGATCCACGCGATGCCCACGCACAGCAAAAGCCGGGGATTCAGCAGGAACAGCACTGCCGTTTTCAGCCAGTTTTTCCATTTTTCCCGCATATTCTTCCCACCTTTCCTTTTTGCACATCATAGACCTAAAAGCTCCCCCTGTCAAGTTCCGGTTGAAAGTCACCTGTTTTTTTGCTATAATGAAGAAAAAATCAAGGCAGGTGAGGAAATTGGCGCGAAAAACCGACAAAATTGCCGTTTTTGACTCCGGTGTAGGTGGCATCAGCGTTCTGAAGGAGCTGATAAAACAGCTGCCCGGGGAGGATTTTCTGTACTTTGGCGACTCCGCCAATGCCCCCTATGGGAATAAGACCACCGAAGAAGTCCGACATCTGACCCTGCAAAATGCCCAGCGGCTTCTGTCCCGGGGTGTGAAGGCCCTGGTGGTTGCCTGCAACCCCGCCACCTCCGCTGCCATCGGGGCGCTGCGGGAAACATACCCCGACACCATCATCATCGGCATTGAGCCTGCTCTGAAGGTGGCAGCTGACCGGTTTCCTGCCGGCAATATCGGCATTATGGCGACCCAAGTGACCCTACGGGAGGAAAAATTGTCCCATCTGCAGGAGCGATTCCCCAACGCCCAGGTTGCGAAGATCCCGGCAACCGGATTGGTGGAGCTGATTGAAGCCGGAAAAGCCGATGCGCCGGAAACGGAAGCCCTTCTGCGACAAGTGCTTGCACCCTACATAAGCAAATTGGACGCATTGGTGCTGGGCTGCACTCACTACCCCTTTGTCAAGGACACCATCGGCAGTATTTTGGGAGAAAAGACCCTGCTTTTGGACGGCGGTGAGGGCACTGCCCGGCAGACCCGTCGGCTTTTGGAGCAGGCAGAGCTTCTAAACGACGGCGCTGGGTCTGTTACCGTGGAAAATTCTCTCGGTACACCGGCACTGTATCAGCTATCATATCACCTGCTGGAAAAATAACAAGCAGGAGCATACCTCTCCGGCATTTATATTTGCAAATCCCCAGAAGATATGATAAAATGGCAACGATTATTTTAAAGGAGTCTCATTGTGAAATATTTGACCATTTTTCTCATTTCAATGGTGCCCATCATCGAACTGCGGGGCGCAATGGTGATGGCAATGGCACCGGGTATGGATATCCCCTTCCCGCTGGCGCTGGCCATCTGCGTCATCGGCAATATGTTGCCGGTGCCGTTTATCTACTTTTTTGCCCGGAAATTCCTTGTTTGGGGCGCAAAACAGAAGTACATTGGCAAAATTTGCAACTTTTTCCTGATCAAAGGCGAGCACGCCGGTCAAAAGCTGGTGAAGACCACCGGTCGGGGCGGTCTGTTCATTGCACTGATGCTGTTTGTGGGCATTCCCCTGCCAGGCACCGGTGCCTGGACCGGTACTTTGGGCGCAAGTTTTTTGGATATGGGCTTTAAGTCCACGGTGCTGTCGGTTTGCTTGGGTGTCGTGATCGCCGGCATTATTATGGCTGTTGCCAGCACCGGTGTATTTGCCGCATTCGGATTTTAAGGAGGAACGATTATGGATTGCATTTTCTGTAAAATCATCGCCGGGGATATCCCCTCTACCAAGGTCTATGAGGACGATCTGGTTTACGCCTTCCGGGACATCAACCCCCAGGCGCCTACCCACATTTTGGTGATTCCCAAGGCTCATATCGCCGGTGTGGGCGATATCACCGCCGAAAACAGCGCTGTGGTTGCCCACATTTTCGAGGTCATTCCCCAAATCGCCAAGGCGGAAGGTCTCACCGGCGGTTACCGGGTGGTTTCCAACTGCGGCGCCGATGCCGGTCAGACGGTGTTCCATCTGCACTTCCACATTTTGGGCGGCAAGGCACTTTCTTTGGAAACGGCTTGACAAATTCTTCCACAGCGTTATAATATCATTAATCGCATAGTAGCTTTCGTCTTCGGGGAGCCGGTGCACCGGCTGAGAGAGGGATCTGTATCCTTGACCCGCGAACCTGATACGGTCAGTACCGTCGTAGGAAAAGGCAGAATGAGATACCTTCTTGTATCGCGTTGTACCTTGACGGGTTACGACGCGATATTTTATTTTGAGGGCAAAGGTCGGAAATTATTTCTATCGGATGCCGGATCTTTTTCCGTAATGCCGCGCCGTACAGCTTTGAAATACACAAAGTATTCCTGCATCTGCACGGCTTGCCTTGCGAAAAAATCTCTCGACTTCCGAACAAAAATCTTTTCCTCCCTTTACCCAGAGCCGTTAAATCGGCAAGGAGGTATCTTATATGGATATAGAAAGAAAAACAAAAAGCGTTGTCAACCGGCACCACCTGCTCCTGTCTCTTTGTGAGGGCGCAATCCTCATCGCGCTGGCAGAAATTCTCAGTCTTCTGCCCTTCTACCGCTTCCCCTGGGGCGGTTCCATTGACCTGGCTATGCTGCCCATCATCGTGGTCTGCGTCCGCTGGGGGTTCGGTCCGGGTATGCTGGCTGCAACCGCCCATGCCCTTTTGCAGACCCTCTTCGAGGGGGGCATCGCCATCGGCTGGCAGAGCATCGTGGGCGATTTCCTGCTGGCATATATGGTTCTTGGTATTGCCGGTCTCTTCCGGGGTAAATTTATCCCGGCGACCCTGATCGCCTGCACCGCAAGATTTCTGGTGCATTATGTGGTGGGTGCCACCATCTGGGCAGAGTATATGCCGGAAGCCTTTTTCGGTATGACCATGACCACCCCGTGGGTATACTCGGCGCTGTACAACGGCGCGTATATGCTGCCGGATATGGTGATGATACTGGTGGCAGGACTGCTTTTGATGAATACCCCGGCAAAGAAGTATTTGCTGGGACAGGACATTGCATAAGTAAAAACAGGAGGGTCATATGACCCTCCTGTTTTTCAGTTTTCTTGCCTCTCCCTTTGGGAGAGGTGCCCGGTGTAAGCACCGGGCGGAGAGGGTTATTTCCCTCTCAGTCAAAAATCAAAGATTTTTGCCAGCTCCCCCAAAGGGGGAGCCAAGAATCAAAGCGATATGGCAACAAAATAGCCCAGCACTGCGATGCCCAAAATGATGCGGTAGATACCGAATGCCTTAAAGCTATGATTACGGACATACTCCATAAGACCCTTGATGACCAAAAGGCTCACGATAAAGCTTACCACACAGCCCACAGCCAGCACACCGATCTCGGTACCGGTGGGCATTGCGGCAGCGCCCTCCATAATATCCAAACCGTATTTCAGCACCTTCAGCGCGCTGGCGCCCAGCATAGTGGGAATGGCAAGGAAGAAGCTAAACTCCGCGCCGGCAGGACGGGCAACACCCAGCAAAAGGGCGCCGATGATGGTAGAGCCGCTGCGGGATGTGCCGGGGATCAGCGCAAGGCACTGGAATGCGCCGATCAGCAGGGCGGTTTTATAATCGATGGCATACACATTTTCAATCCGCTTGGTATCTTTGCCCTTTTCCAAAAACAGAAATGCCACACCGTACAAAACCAAGGCGATTGCCACCACCACATAGTTATACAGGTGTTCGTCCATCCAGTCATCCAGCACCAGACCGATGACCGCCGACGGCAGCACCGCCACGATCACCTTAAACCACAGGTTCCAAGTGTCCTTTTTCAAAGCAGCGTCTTTTTTGGCGGAAAAGGGATTGAGCTTATAGAAAAACAGCACCAGCACCGCGGCAATGGCGCCCAACTGGATCACCACTTGGAACATCTCATAAAAAGCGGCGGTCACATCCAGCTTGATAAATTCATCCAGCAGGATCATATGTCCCGTAGAGGAAATAGGCAACCACTCGGTGATGCCCTCCACGATGCCGAACAGCACCGCCTTGAGTAATTCGATGAATGTCGTCATAAATACCTCCTTGCGAATTGAGAATGTAGGGGCGGCCATTGGCCGTCCGTTACCGTAGTCCGTCATCTAACAAGCGGACGAGCAATGCTCGCCCCTACACTTAGGATTTGCCAAGCCAGCAGATGCACCGGCTCGCAATGATATGCACACTACTATTATACCATAATACACTTAACGGTGGTAATAATCAAGAAAATTTTGCCTGTTCACATTTTGGGGTGAAACTATTTACAAAATGTTCACCGCAAACAGCTTTTTTGCGTTATAATAGAGAAAACAGAAACTTTAGGAGGTTTTGGCTATGGCTATTTCCGTACTGGTAGTTGAAGACGATCCCAACATCCGTGAGCTGCTGCAATTATATCTGGAAAAAGAGGGCTATGCGGTGACGCTGGCTGCCGACGGCGGACAGGGTATGGAGAAATTCCGCGCCATCCGCCCCAACTTAGTGCTGCTGGATGTGATGATGCCGGTAATGGACGGTTGGGAGGTATGCAAGGCCATCCGCGCCGAGGGAAACACCCCCGTCATTATGCTCACCGCCAAGGGCGAGACCGACGACAAGGTCACCGGTCTGAAAGCCGGCGCTGACGATTATGTCACCAAACCCTTTGAAATGAAAGAGCTCCTTGCCCGCATCGAGGCAGTGCTCCGCCGCACCGACCGCAGCGTGACCCAGAGTAAGTCCCGGCGGCTGGTGTTTGATAAGATGACCATTGATATGGATGCCTTTGAACTGACCGTGGACGGCAAAAAGGTAGACACACCCCCCAAGGAGATGGAACTGCTTTTCTACCTTGCATCCTCTCCCAACCGGGTGTACACCCGCAATCAGCTGCTGGACGAGGTGTGGGGCTTTGACTATTTCGGCGACTCCCGGACGGTGGATGTCCATGTGAAGCGTCTGCGGGAGAAACTGGAAGGTGTCTCCGAACAGTGGAGCGTCAAGACCGTCTGGGGCGTAGGCTATAAGTTCGAAGTATTATAATTATGTAGGGCGGGGGCTTGCTCCCGCCGCATAAGAAATAACGGTTTTTCGGCGGGAGCAAGCCCCCGCCCTACGAAATCTTATTTTGAGGTAGAATTTATGAAAACCGCTTTCAGCCGCACCCTATTTCCTGCGGCGATGGTTCTGATGGCGGCGCTGCTGCTGGTGGGCGCATCCTTTCAGCTGCTGGTGCGAAATCTGATGACCGTGCAGGTGGAAAAGAATCTGAAGGACGATTGCGCCACCATCACAGACCTTGCCGCCGCCTACTATACCCAAGGCGCGCTGACCCCCCAGGATTTCTTTATGAATCTGTCCGTTGCCACCCGCATCAGTGATGTGGACGCGGTGATTTGCGATAACCGGGGCAGGCTGGTGCTTTGCTCTGACTCCCCTATGGGCTGTCCCCATCGGGGTATGGTAATTCAGGACACCTATCTGAAGCAGGTGTTCCGGGAGGGCGCTGTCTCCGATACCGGCATCATTGAGGGTCTTTACGAGGACACCCGGTATGTGGTGGGTATGCCCATTCTCGCCGCCGGCAATCAGCCGGTTGGACTTGTGATCGTGTCCACCCCGGTGAACAGCGCCCTGTCCCTGCTGGATAAGCTGGCTGACACCTATATGCTGGTGTCGGTGCTGGTGGTGCTGGGTGCTGTGGTGGTCATCACCCTTATGGCCCGCAAGCAAAGCTCCCCTTTGCGGGATCTGGCAAAAGCCGCCAGCGACTTCGGTCACGGTCAGCTGGATGCCCGGGTATCCGTGGACTCCGGCAGTCCCCAAGAGGTGCAGGAGCTGGCGCTGGCCTTTAACAATATGGCTTCCTCCCTGCAAAAAAGCGAATACAGGCGGCAGGAATTCGTCGCCAATGTATCCCACGAGCTGAAAACCCCCATGACCACCATCTCCGGCTATGTGGACGGTATGCTGGACGGCACCATCCCTCCGGAGCGCCATAACCATTATATGCAACTGGTTTCCGGAGAGACCAAACGGCTGAGCCGGCTGGTGCGGAGTATGCTGGACATCTCCCGTATGCAGGATCAGCAGACCATCCCCCCGGAGGCGATGAGCCGCTTTGATGTGGGCGAGTGCGTAGGACAGGTGCTCATCACCTTTGAGCAGAAAATCACCGCCAAAGCGCTGGAGGTGGATGTGTCCTTCCCGGAGTATGCGGTCTTTACCCGGGCAAGCCGGGATGCCATCACGCAAGTTGTGTATAACCTCTTGGACAACGCGGTGAAATTCTGTCCCCAAGAGGGTATGCTGAACATCACCATCCGGGACGGCGACGGGAAGGTCTATGTGTCCATCGGCAACGACGGCGATACCATTCCTCCCGAGGAGCTACCTTTGGTCTTTGACCGATTCCACAAGCTGGACAAAAGCCGGGCGCAGAACCGGGACGGCTGGGGTCTGGGTCTTTACATCGTGAAGAATCTCATCTGCCGCCACGGGGAGGATATCTCTGTGTCCAGCCAAAACGGCAGAACGGAATTCACCTTTACGCTACCGCTTGTGAATTGACCGAACCTCTTGGCTCTCCCAGAGGGAGAGGCAAGAAGCATTCTGCATGATTTGAGGTTTTTATGGAAGAACAACGCTTTGAATACCGCACCGGGCGCACCAGTCCCCGGCAAAAGCACAACGGCATCATCGCCTTTTTGCTGATCCTTGTGATCTTTCTTGCCGGACTTGTCAGTGTGCTGGGTCTTATGAATATCCAGCTGTTCCGCCTGCTGAAGCAGAGCGACACCTCCCTGACCTTCTCCGACGGGGACGGTCAGACCCCTGCCACCGGCGGGGAATCCGTGATGCTGGGCGGTCTGCAGGTGCAGGAGGTATCCGAGCTTTACGGACAGGTCTATGACCTGCCTGCCGGTCTTTATATCGCCCATGTGGCAGGCGGTTCGGCAGAGGACGCTTTGGGCATCCTGCCGGGAGATGTGCTGACCGCCTTCGCCGGCACCGATGTTTCCTCCCTGGATACCCTGCAAACCCTGCTGGAAGGCTTTGCCCCCGGCGAAGCCGTGACCATCACCACCTGCCGCAACGGCGCCCATTCCCAATTTACCATTACCTTGGAGGCGAATTGATCGTGGAACCCATCTATACCAGAGAATTTACCCTGTCCCACATCCATGTAGACCGGTATGGCTATGCCAAGCCATCGGTGCTTCTGTACTTTATGCAGGAAGCGGCAGGAGAGCACTGCGCGCTGCTGGCAGTGGACAAAGAACACCTTTCCCACAAGCACCTGTTTTGGGCGGTGACCCGGAGCAAGGTGCAGGTGACCCGTCTGCCCAAGCTGGGTGAGACCGTCACCGTGAAAACCTGGCCGATGCCCACCACACGGGTGGCATATCCCCGTTCGGTGGTTGCCTATGATGCTGATGGCGGGGAGCTGTTCCGCTCCATCAGTCTTTGGGTGCTGATGGACGACCGGACCCGGGCGATGATCCTGCCGGGGAAGAGCGGTGTGGTGGTGGACGGTACCCTCACAGGCAACGAGCTGGCTGTCCCCCACGCCATCGCCGCCCGTCCCATGGAAAACACCGTCACCTGCCGGGTGGGCTACACCCTGCTGGATCAGAACGGGCATATGAACAACACCCGGTATATGGACTGGCTGGACGACCTGCTCCCCAGCACCTTCCACGCAAGCCACAAGGTACAGGAATTTACCCTGTGCTACTTAAACGAAGCCCGCGAGGGCGAGGATATTGCCCTGCATTACACCCTTTCCGACGGTCCCACCCTG
>JAZRLE010000017.1:0-29678 GCA_045646665.1 Faecousia sp.
GATTTTCGCCATGGCCCTGTTTTTGAAGCTGACCCATACCGGTCGGTTCCATGTGGCCCTGATCACCACGGGACTGACACTGTGTGTCATTCCCATTCTGTACCCCATTATGGTGTCCATCAGTAAAATCGGAGGCGAAACATGGAAAGAATAACCCGATTTCGTGCCACGATCCTGCTGCTGCTTTTGGCAGCGCTGATCCTGTTTCTGGCGGGCCGTTTGTACTACCTGCAGATCGTCGAAACCGGCGGCCAGGTGGACAACACTACCACCTTCACCACCGTTACCCGTGTGAAAGCCGCCCGTGGTTCCATTTCCGACCGGGACGGCACAGTGCTGGTGGGCAACCGGGCCAGTTATGACCTGGTCATCAACCACTATGTTCTGACCAACTCCGAGGACCCCAACACCGACCTGTACAATCTGGTCAAGCTCTGTGAGGTCCTGGGCATTGAATACACCGAGCATTTCCCCATTACCAAAACCGCCCCCTTCCGCTATACCCTGGATGAGGCCAATTCCACCTGGCGGGGCTATTTTCAGCTGTTTTTGGAAAGCCGCGGCAATCTGGACTCCGACATCACCGCCCCGCTGCTGATTCAAAAGCTTCGGGAAAAATATGATCTCCCCACGGAATGGACTGACGACGAAGCCCGGAAAGTCATCGGCATTCTCTATGAAATGACCCTGGGTAAATGTGTGGGCAGCCTGCCTACCTTTGTGTTTATCGAAGACGCGGACGATGCGGAGCTTTCCGCCATTGTAGAGCTGAACATCCCCGGTATGAAGGTCGAAGCCTCCACCGTCCGGGAGTATAACACCAAATATGCCGCCCATATCTTAGGCTATGTGGGTGCGATGAATGCCGAGCAGTGGGAATACTACCAAAACATCCCCGGCTACGATATGGATGCCCAAGTGGGACAGGACGGTCTGGAAGCCGCCTACGAGGAGTATCTCCACGGTGTGGACGGCTGGCGGGAAGACACCGTCACCACCGACGGCACGCTGGTCTCCTCTGTCTACTGGCAGGAGCCTAAGGCCGGCTCCAATGTGGAGGTATCCATCGATCTGGGCATTCAAATGGCCGGCGAAGATCAGATGGCGGATGTCATTGAAGATCTGAAAAAGCCCGACAAGGACGGAAACCCCAAAGACGGTCACGATGTAGAAGGCGGCGCTTTCGTCGCTATGGATGTCAAGACCGGACAGATCCTTGCCTGCGGAAGCTATCCCACCTACGACCTTAACACCTTCTTTGACGATTACGACACCCTGTCAAAGGATGACCTGAAACCCCTTTACAACCGGGCACTTCTTGCTACCTATCCCCCCGGATCCACCTATAAAATGAATATGATTGTTGCCGGTATGGAGTCCAATGCCATCGACGCGGACACAACAATCGTGGACAGAGGTCGGTTTGACAAGATCCCCAACTTCCCGGTTTACTGTCTGGAATGGACCAACTACGGACAGACCCACGGCGCTGTGGATGCCGCCAAAGCCCTGCAGTATTCCTGTAACTACTATTTCTATGAGCTGTCTTTGAAGGTCTCTTTAAATGACATCGATGCCACTGCCAAGGGTCTGGGTCTGGGCGAGCGCACCGGTGTGGAGCTTCCGGAATACATCGGTCACCGCGCCAATGCGGAAACCAAGGCGATGCTCCATGTGGGCGACGATAAACAGTGGTACACCGGTGACCAGATTCTGACCTCCATCGGTCAGTCCGAAAATCGCTTTACCCCCATTCAGCTCTGCTCCTACACCACCGCCCTTGCCAATCAGGGCAATCGCTACAAGGCGACCTTTATGAACCGGGTGGTGTCTTCCGATTACCGGCAGTTGCTGGAGGAAAACAAGCCGGAGCTGCTGAGCCATCTGGAGATCTCCGATGAAACCTACGCCGCCTACTGCGACGGTATGCACCGGGTCACCAGCGCCCTTTACGGCACTGCCTACTCCACCTTCAAGGATTATCCCGTAAATGTGGCAGCCAAGACCGGCACCGCCGAAACCGGTATTGACGGCACCTCCGCCAACGGCGCATTCGTATGCTTTGCTCCGCTGGAGGATCCCCAGATCGCCATTGCCATATATGTGGAAAAAGCCGGACACGGTTCTACCCTTGCATCCATCGCCAAGCGTATGCTGGATGTCTACTTCGATGTGGACGAGGTGGGTGAAGTCCCCTCCTACGAAAACCAAATCAGCTAAAACTAAAAACAGGTGTGCGCTGCACACCTGTTTTTTATTCCTATCAGAAGAAAAAAAGCGAGTACCAGGTGACGATATTCTCCCCGTACTGAAATTCCAAACCGTTTTCTTCCAAGGTGGGGATCAGATTGATGCCGTGGCTCTCCACACAAGGATGCATCCGGTCCGGATGGCGGCAGGGCTGTCCGTCCAGCCACGCGCAGCGGTCGCATTCGCTGCAGGCCTCAGTGGACAGAATATACGGCTCTGTCCCCTGCTGCCGGAACAGCTCCCGTAACCCGTTGGTCACTTCCTCGTGGGCAGGCCGGGTGGCAAGGGTCTGGTCGATATTCGCGATGTCCTCCACCTCGGTGATCGTGCCGATCAGCAGGCAATTTTCATATTGCAGGCAGCGATTTTTGCATTCCGTCACTTCCCCCACCGCCGGAGGGCAAGCCCAAGTCTTATTGTACATAGGGCACTCTGCGCCGCAGATATAGCGGATGCGCTCCGAAAATTCCAACCCCTTAGGGTCAATGAATCCATAATAATACAGGGGCAATTCCGCCAACTGCTGTTCCAGCTTTGCAAGATCGATCACTGCAATTCCTCCAATATTCTCTCACAGCCCTCACAGATATCCTGCCAGGTCTGGGTGAAATCCCCGGAGTACCAGGGGTCTGCCACATCTCTGTTTAAGAAGGGCAGAAAGCGGTCATATTGGGGGAACATCTGCCCCAAATACCGGCGATTCCGGCTGTCCATATAATAGATATAGTCGTATTCTTCCAAGTCACGGGCGGTGATCTGCCGGGCAAATTTGCCGTCGCAGCCGATTCCGTGACGGGCCAGCTCCCGGCGGGCAGGGGGATACACGGGATTGCCCAACTCCTCCCGGCTGGTGGCAGCCGATGCGATGACAAACCGCTCCGCAACACCCGCCTTGCGCGCCATATCCTTCAATACAAACTCCGCCATCGGACTTCTGCAAATATTGCCATGGCAGACGAACAGAATCTTAACCATAAAACACCCTCGCTTTCGCTCCGTATTATAGCACGAAACGGCGGAGATTGCAACTTGTAGGGGACGGGTTTCCCGCCCATCCCGTCGGCAAGAGTTACGCATCTATAGTAGATGACGAAAAAATGGCTTTTTTCAGCGGGATAAATGCCAGCATACAAAAATCCCGCCACCTCTATCATAGTCAAATTCCTGACAACTGAAGGGTAGCGGCAATATGAATGCAAAAAAGCAAGAGCTGCTTTACATTTTTGCTATACCGTGTTATAATTTATAAAAAATATAAAAAGGAGTCGATATACAATGGCAATCGTTGAAGTCATTAAATACGACGGAACTCCAGATGTGTTTGCTTGGAAATATCCTAATAGCGAATTAGGCACCTGGACACAGCTTATCGTTAATGAATCTCAAGAGGCAATACTACTTAAGGGAGGCAAGGTTTGCGATGTATTCCGTGCTGGCAGACATACTCTAAGCACAGAGAATATCCCTATTTTAAGTAAGCTTGTTAATCTTCCCTTTGGTGGTCGTTCTCCATTTTCTGCCGAAGTTTGGTTTATTAACAGAGCCTTTACTTTGGACATTAAGTGGGGAACATCTACACCTATCCAGCTACAAGACCCCAAGTATAAGGTTTTTGTGCCTGTTCGTGCTTTTGGTCAGTTCGGCATCCAAATTGACGATTCGCAGAAATTTCTTATGAAACTGGTCGGGACATTACCTCAGTTTGATAAGACGAATATTCTGAAGTATTTCCGTGGTGTTTATCTTACAAAGGCAAAAGATGCTATCGCTTCCTATCTGGTACATAAGAACATCAGCATTCTGGAAATCAACGCTTATCTTGACGAAATTTCTTCTTTCCTCCAGGAGAGAATGGCTCCGACATTCGATGAATATGGCATTCGTTTAACCTCTTTCTATGTTAACGATATTAATGTTCCCGAGGAAGATAACGCTGTAAAGCAGTTGAAGAAAGCACTTGCAAAGCGTGCAGAAATGGATATTGTCGGTTATAGCTATCAGCAGGAGCGCTCCTTTGACACTTTGGAGGGTGCTGCTACCAATCCTAGTTCTATGCAAGGTGGCTTTATGGGCGCTGGTATCGGCTTGGGAATGGGCGTCGGCATGGGTGGCGCAATGGGTCAGCAGTTTGGAAATTTGGCGCAGAACATCAATACTGTTGAGACAAAGAATTGTCCCAAATGTAATGCTACAATTGATAAGACTTCTCGTTTCTGTAATCGTTGCGGTTGCGATACCGAAGCAGCACCTAAGAAAGAAGCTGCCATCAAGTGCGCTTCTTGTGGCGCGGCACTAACAACAGAATCAAAATTCTGTATGGAGTGTGGCAAGCGGTATAATCCTTGTGCCAAGTGTTCGGCAGATATTCCAGACGGAGCTTCTGTTTGTCCGTCTTGCGGAAGTGCAGTTCCCAAGCCTTGCCCCAACTGCGGAAAGCTTCTCTCTGCCGACAGTAAGTTCTGCCCCGAATGCGGTCAGTCCATGATTAAAAAGTGCCCTAATTGTGGAAACCAAATTGAAAGTGGAACAAAATTCTGCCCCGAATGTGGAACTTCCATAAGGTAGGTGATAACAAGTGAAAAAGAATAGCACAATAACTGTCCTAATATGCAGCCTGGCTGCAATGTTTGCAACTGTTGTTTTCTATCTTTTAGCTTTCGATAACATATTTACAATCCCAATGCGTTGGCTTTCGTTAACGATGCTATTGCTGGTTGAGATTGTGGGAACAGTTAAAGCACTCACTGTGACCAAAAACATTTTGGGTGTTGCTCAAATTATTACAGGCGGGTTACACCTTGCAGCCACTCTGGTGCTTTCCATTGTTTTTGTCAATTTGTTCCCTCTTTTGATCAAAGAGTATGTCCTGTTTAGCGTTTTGCTGTTTATTATTATTGCAGTAATTGATGTTCTCCTGTTTTATTTTAATGGAAAATCTCAAAGTGCAGCGCAAAACTATGCCGCTTCTGCTTCTGTTATCGATATGTGCGAAGCAAAAGCAAGACAATTATGGATTGAAAACAAAGAGGCAACATTTGCTTCTCAGCTCCAAGCCGTTGTGGAAATGCTTACATATGCAAACAGGTCGGCTACTTCTGCAAACGACGGCACTTTGGTTGCAAAATTGGAAGAATTAACCACGCTTATTGCTAATAATGAAATCGACAAGGTTTCCGAAGTAACTAGAGAAATCCAAAACACACTGAAGCTGCGTGTAGAACTTACAAAGAAAACTGGTAGCTTTTAATTAGGGGGGAAAAAGAATGAAAGAAAACGGTAAAATCAGCGGTCTGTATTCATGGCCTGTGATTATTTTAGCACTTATTATTTTCTGGCCCGTAGGTTTGTTCTTGATCATAAGAAGATTTACTATAGATAAAAGGTCTGCTGTTAGCGCAGGAAGCAAAGGCCTCAAGGTGCTGGGTGTTATTTTAACTACATTTGGTGTTCTTGGTTTTATAGGATGCATATCCGATCCCGCAAGCTTTAGTGGAGCAGTTGTTTCGCTGTTCTTTATTGCGGGTGGTGTTGCACTGTTGAGGAAAGCGAAAAAGCTTCGTAAAGAAGCAGAAAGCATTAAGCAGTACTTGGCTATTGTTGTTAATGGAAATGTGCACCAGCTGGATAGTATTTCTGCTACTATAGGAAAACCTTACGATGTTGTAAAATCTGAAATTCAAAAGATGATACAAAATGGCTACCTAAAGAATGCCTATATTAACGAAGCTACTCGAGAAATCGTGTTTCCTACAGCAGCATCTGCGGCAAACCCAGCCTACACTGCCCCAACAAGAAATGTTACTCCTGTTCAAACGCAGGGAAAAATCGTTGCGTGTCCGTGCTGTGGTGCAAACAACACCATCTACGGAGCAACTGGAGAATGCGAATACTGCGGATCCCCTATTAAGTGAAATCTTATATAATGAAAAAGCAGCCGCCTCCGTGATGGAGGCGGCTGTGCTATTTCGTGTCATGTTGGGGGCAAAATGTGGTTATTTTGAAAAGTAGTATGCGAGTAGTACAAATGGGAAACACCCGTTGCAAAGGGTGGTATAGCGTTGCATAGCTTGGGATGCCGTGCCTGGCTTAAATCTTGCCGTGGCAGACGAACAGAATCTTAACCATAAAACACCCTCACTTTCGCTCCGTATTATAGCACGAAACGGCGGAGATTGCAACTTGTAGGGGACGGCCCCTTGGACGTCCCGCAAACAGAGGGGATGTTGCAACGGGGCGTCGAGGGCGCCGCCCCCTACAGATCAGCCATCTTCCGCCCCTACACCCCGCCGGCAAGAGTTACGCCTCTAAAGTAGATGACGAAAAAACGGCTTTTGAGCAGCGGAGCAAACTCCGACAGAATGGGCATAAAAAACCCGCTACCTCCATTGTAGCTGCTTTTGCAGATATGGGCGGGTAGTGGTAATTTATGAGGAAATCTTGATTTCTGTGTGGTATGGGAGTATAATTCAGTTAGACAAATCTTGAATTTGACGGTCAATTTTCACCCCACCGATGGTTGATTTCTCTCCACTCAACCATCAGTTCGTGTTCTTTGTTACCCAAATTGTCTATACTGAAAGCGAAAGGAGGTAACCTATGGACCAAGTAAAAATTGGAAAGTTCATTTCCGAGTGCAGAAGAAAAACAAACTTAACCCAAATGCAGTTGGCAGAAAAACTGAACATTACCGACAGAGCAATATCAAAATGGGAAACTGGCAAATCTCTGCCCGACTCGTCTATTATGCTTGAACTTTGTGATGTTCTGGGTATCAGTGTTAATGATTTATTATGTGGGGAGGTAGTTACAATGGATAATTACAACAAAGAATTAGAGAACAATTTACTTGAGATGATTAAGCAAAAAGAACAGGCAGACAAAAGATTGTTGTCCGTAGAAGTGTTTATAGGCATTACAGCAACGGTCGTTCTTTTTGCTTTGATATTTATTGCCGCTTTTGTGCAAATGTCAAATGGACTAAGAATTACTCTCATTGTATTTGGATTTGTTTTATTCTTAGCGGGTTGCTTCTATGCACTGCGGATGGAGCAAGTGTCAGGATATTATACATGCAAAAAATGCGGACACCGATATGTGCCGACATATAGAGCCGTTGCTATGGCTCCGCACATGGGCAGAACAAGATATATGCATTGCCCTCAATGCGAAAAAAAGTCCTGGCAGAAAAAAGTGTTAAGCAAGGATTAAACCAATTCCAATATGTCGATCAGATAAACACAGCCGCTGACCAAATGGTCGGCGGCTGTGCTGTTATATGTCATGTTGGGGCAAAATGTGGTTATTTTGAAAAGTAGTATGTAAAATTACAGGTCTTTTTATCTAAAAGAATCCTCATATATCTGTCGATCTGCAATTGCTCTGCAAATTTTCCGGTACTTACCGCTTTTTTGACTTGTTTATTGGTATAAAATGCAATATAATAAGCTTGGTATATTATTTTCTGCCGGCTTCGGCGGAAAAAACACAACGATAACAGAACCAAAGGAGAGAGCAAAATGCAGTGTGCGGTAGATTTTCATAACATCAACTTATATTTACTAAAAACCGTACGGATCACCTTTTCAGACGGCACCTTTGTTTCCGGTCACTTGAACAATGTCCTGATGCAGACCGGCGAAGTGCTGATCGACGATGCAACCTATTCTCTGGACAATATGTCCGATATTGAAGTAACAGGTCAGCTCAACTACCACACCTATCCCGATGACCCCCGGAAGGCCTGTGAGGTAGACGACCTGTTTTTCGGCATTGAGGACTTCGTTGCCGGGACAGACTTTTCCAAGATTCTTTACGGTGAATTCGACTGCCAGGTGGCATTCCACCTTGTTTTCTCCGATGCCAAAATCTGCGCAAAGGATGTGCGCCTGATTTCGCATTCCCACCGGGTCTATATGCCCGTTCTGTCTAAGACCCAGCATATGTACATCCTGCAGGACAATGCGCACCTTGTGGGTATCCTGCAGGAAACCGAGACGGGTTATGCCGTCCAATCCCCCTCCATTAAACCCACTGATATTCATCTGGAGGATGTTTTGGACATCGTCCGCATCCCTGTGCTCAACGAAGCTGTGGAGATTTCCACCCGTGACTGCTCGGTGATTGCCGGCACCGTTTCCGTGGCCACCGATTCCGCCATCGTTCTGGTGGGTGAAACCGTAAATGTTGTACCACTGGCAGACATCACCTCCATCCGGTACAAGGGCACGATCAGCCTGGGCTTTGCCAAGGCGGCAAACAAAACCGTAAGACAGATCAAGCTGAACCTGGGTGTGAAGGACGAGGAATTCCTGTGCAAGCTCCCCTACCTCCGCACGCCCAACGCAGAGCGCTACGCCACCGACGGCGCTGAAGCTACCTTTGTTCCCGGCATTACCGACCGGGGACCCATCGCCAAGGATGTGGAGCTGACCTACGTGCCGGTACAGGAGGAAGAACGGGAATACTACGGAATCCTGCTGACCGTGGACTACACCAAGGAAAACGGCGTGGGCTACATTGGAAACCGCTTTGTGGCCAAATCCTGCGGCAAGCCGGTAGACGGCAGAGCCAGATTCACCCGGAATCTGATGAACTTTGAGACCCAATATAACAAGACCTTCATCGTCAAGTACACCGCCACGGAATCTCCAAACCGAAACCTGCGGATCGTCACCCACATGGAGGTCTATAAGGTTCTGGATACCACCAAGATCGGTATCATCGAAGTATCCGATGATGGTCAGATCGATGTGATCCCCCTCTTCAGAGCCAGCATCAGCCGCTATCTGAACCGGGATGTGGATGTGATCTGCACCGACGGACAGACTGTCAGCGGTCTGCTGCAGAGTCACGATGACACCGGCATCACCGTTGTGCAGGGTCTGGAGGAGGCTACACAGCAGCAATTCAACATTCCCTTTGAGCAGATCGAGGATATTCTGCTCATCGGCACGGTCACCCAGTATTATCAGAACGGAACCGGCTATGTGGATAATTCTTTCTTCTTCCACATCAACGAGATGGAAAAATCCGTGGATGCGCAGTTTGTGCGCACCGGAATCCAACTGATCTTCTCCTTGCGCAATGCCAGAAAGGGTAATTTTGTGGATTGCGGTGACATCCGCATCCTCCACGAAAAGCAGCTGGATGTCTATGTCCTTGGCTATCGTAACAAAAAATATACCGTTGTTGACTCCGAAAAGTACGGAAAGGGTATCCACTTCCACCAGGATGCATACGAGGTGCCCTACTCCTCCTTCAACCAGTTCCGCGACCTAAACAACGAGGATTATCACGCAATTCTGACCCTGACCCGAAAAGCAGGTGTTTCGGAATGCGCATACATTCGCACACTCACCAACCATCCCAAGCTGCGGTTGGGCATCGTGACCCATCTGAACAGTAGCAATAACACCGTCACCATTTTATCCCCGGATCACTACCGGAAAGACAATCGCGCAAAGACCTATCCTTTGGCTTTGCGTAACAATCTGGAACGGCTGGACAACACCGCCGAAAAGGATTACGATGTGCTGTACACACTTTCTGTGCAAAACAGAGAATACTGCGCTACCATTGCCTGGGTGGATCTTGAAACTGTCCATAATAAGTGCTATTTCGGTTATTTGGAAACTTACCGGGAAGAGGACAACTCCGGTGTTATCAAGCCGGAAATCAACTATGCCAAAGCCCAGAGTGTGACCTTTGCACAAAACGCCCTGCAAGATTCTCCGGACGCTTCTGTCTTAGCGGATTCCCAGTATGTTTACAAGGTCTGCTACACACTGGCAGCCGATCAGGCGCAGCCCACCGCAGAGAATGTGTGGCTTTTGGAAAAGGTTGCAAAGCAATCCATCGCAGCATCTGGGTCCGCACCGGCGCCGGCACCCGCACCTGCCCCCACCCCGGAACCGGCGGCAGTGCCCACACTGGTAACGGAAGACATTGACCTGCGCAGCGCCTATCCCGCAGAATACGACGCCGGCAATCTGTATTTCGGAATCGTCACCGTCTATAACCCCGCATACTCCAATATTCTCATTTATCAGGACTTCCGGAACAAAAAAGTCGACCCGACCGCCGAAGATTTTACACCCTCCCAGTTGATCGCCATTCCCATACCGGAAGGCGGTGTACCTGTTGCCGGTCCCTGTTCTGAGAAGATTGTCACAGCGAAATTTATCTATCTGGTTCGATTCGCAGCCACCAAAGCAGAGGACGGAACCCTTTCCTTTGATTGTGATAAGCCCTTGGAATTTTTGCGGGAATTCCGCAAGACCGCTCTGCGGGCGCTGTCTGTAGAGGACGGCACTTTGCACATTGAGGCCAGAACCAATACAACAAAACCGGTACCTATGCCCGCCCCCAAGCCGACAGAGGTGCCGATCCCCCTGCCCAAGGGTGCCACCGCCTATGTGCCCGGTGAAACCATCCTTGTTAAAGAGGATGCCCAGATCTGGTACGCCGGAACTGTGGAATCTGCTGAGGAAGACCGCATCCTCTTAACCGACGGACGGGTGGTGATGCCTGCTGAGGAGGTTGTCATCCGCTTCGGTGTACTTACCTCCTTCAATGAGAATCTGACCGTGGGCTTCCTCAACGGAACAACCCCCTTCAGCTTTGCCAACATGGACTCCCGCACCTTCAATATGGTCAAGACCGCAAAGAAGCAGCAGCTTCTCTGGTACACCTGCCAAGACGATGTGGTGACCCATGTGGAGCGCATCACCAACGACTTTATCGAGCACCTACCCTTCCATTGGCAGTACGGAACCGTCAGCGATTTTGCAGACCTCAGCGATAAGCGCCGCATTCTGATCAACAGCGATATCCGCTATCTGATGACCGTTGCCACCGGCAGCTATATCTGGGGTATGATCAAGTCCGATGCCATTGTGGGAAAAACCGTTTTTGTGAAGGTCGTCAGCTGTCCGTACAGCGAAAAATCCGGTGTTGCCATCCGGCAGTATGCGTTGGATATTCACAGCGAGCAGGAGATCTCCTTTATTCGCTATGATGCGGTTGCGGATAATTACCTTGCCTCCCACAATGCAAATTCTACCCAAACCGTGGTGGTAGAGGGCAACCGGAGCGTGCTGTCCTCTCTGATCGATGCCCAAACCAATGTAATGTTCCGGGTAACGGAAGACGGCAGAAAACTGCAGGCCTTTATCGACAAAAATGATGGTGAATCGGATTGGTCGGAGGAGCTTCCCGAAGAGGAACTGGAAGTTTCCAAGGTTCTGATGGACTCCGGTTTGGTGCAGTTCCTGCTGCATCAGGTCAATCTGACAACCTTGCAGCTGCCGGAGGGTATCCATCTGACCCCGGAAGGCTGGCCCGACAGCCACGAAAACATCGCCCGTTTGGTCCTCCACCTTTGGAAAAAATCCGGCAGAACCTTTGATTTCAAACGGAATATGGCCATAATCGCGCTGTTGGAGCGGCTGCCCGAGGACCTGAAGGAGGAGACTCTGCGGCAGATGGAGTGTCGGACCGTGGAAGGCATCCTGTGGAAAACTCTGTACCGTCAGGTGCGGAACTTGGGTCTGCAGAACGATTGCCTGTGGGGCGAATACAGCTACTATATCACCACCCTCCTGCGGGAAAACCACTCGCTGGAGCGGCAGAAGGAAGATATTTACAAACTGTTCCTGCAGGATTTCTACAGCCGAATTGAGGTTATGGAATTGTTGCGCCAGCTGCACTCCGGCTACCGGGATCGCAGAAGAGGCCAGTTCAATCTGCAGACGCTGTTCAAGCGCAATGTACTCTCTGACAACATCAGCCAGTTGCTGGCGCATATGATCTCCTTGGATGAGACCTCCGTGCAGCATTTGGTGATTACTGAGGATGTTTTCGAGCAAAATCCCGACTTGACCCAGCAGCTCCTTGCCTGGGGTCAAAAGATCGACAGCACCCAAAACTTTGCCTCTGCGGCTGTGCTGATCGACCATCTGCGGGCGCTGTACAAAAATGACAAGACCCGCTACACCAGAGAGCTGAGCAACGCTGCCAATAGTCTGGACACCCTTGTATCCGCAGAGCGGATCCTTAAGAACATTTCCGGTCGGTTCCTGCTGCTGCTCACCGCTGACGATGCCCAGCGCTTCACGACCCTCCACGAGATCTGTCAATCCGTGCTCGCCGAGCGTTATGCCGGATATCACCGCTATCAGTCCGCGCTGGTCGATGCCTGGGCCAAATGCAGCGACCTGCTGCGCAATGCGCAGGTCCATCTGACCCAGGAAACCACCGATATGCTGCTGAAGACCGATCTTATAGAGGCCGTGCTGGGAGAGATCGGCGGAGAGCTGAATACCCTGTACACAAGTCCCGACTATGCACCGGATGTCCGCTGCACCAGCAACTACTCTGAAGTAGTGCCGTCTCAGGAAAACCTGATCCTTTTGGTGGAAAACGGAATGCCCGAACGGACCAACCTGCAAAGTGCCTACAATGTCCGGCTGCATTTGGAGGTTATGGGCGGTCTGTCTGCAGACAGTATCCCCTCCCTGATCACCCTGCGGGAAAAGGTTCTCCCTGCCGGTACTGCTACCGTGGTTTTGGACGATATTCCGCTGGATCTGAGCACTTTGGATGGCGATATGTTCTCCATCTCCGTTTCCGCGGAGTATGAATGCTGTACCGGTTTTGATAACGGCGAGATCCGCCAGGTTCAGACCGCAGATTGCGGCATTTTGGAGTTCCAGCTCCGCAGTGACCAGAGTGCTGCCAAAAACACCGATGCCGTCAACTACTATCACGGTCCTGCAGAGGGTAACCCCCTGAAGGAAACCGACGAGAATGACAGCCGTATGTTCTTCGGTCGCGAAGAGGAAATTCAAGATATCTGGAACGCCCTCGTAGACGAAAACAATCGCCTCCGGGAAGGTCGCGCCATTATGCTCTACGGTCAGAAAAAGTGCGGCAAAACCAGTTTGATCAACCAGATCGTCGGTCGGATGAAGGCAGACCCTGACATCAGCAAGCAGGCCATCATCATCTCCATCAAAGACATTTTGGAAACCAACGCCGGTGTGACCGGAATGGCTTCTTTCAGCTTGAATTTCTATCAGAACATTCTGAATCTGCTCAAGATCGAGTTGCTTCTGCGGCACAAGGATGTTAAGAAAATGCTCGCCGACAACGGTCTTGAAATACCGAATCTGCGGAAATACCCCGATTTTGCAGCGGCAGAATTCCAGAATTTCTTCCTGCAGTTTGCTGCTTTGGACGAAGGAAAACATAGAATCGTGCTGATGATGGACGAATTCACCCGCCTGTGCACCACCATCCTTGCCAACAAGGACAAGCACCCGGAATACGAGGGAATCCCCAATTTCATCAAGCTGTTCTCCAATATGGGCTTTGTGCAGATCATCATCGGTCACCCCAATATGATGCGGGCACTGAGCCAGTTGGGCATCATCAACCACACTGCCGAATTTGCAAAGCGTATCGAGCTGTCCGCCCTGAAGGAAAAAGATGCACGGGCGCTGATCCGGGAGCCTATGATGCGGAGCTTTGGTTTTGATGTTTACAAGACCGTTTTGGGTGAACGGGCGATTGAAAAGCTGCTGGATCTGTCCGGCTGCCATCCCTCTGTTCTGATGAAGCTGTGTGACCAGATGTTCCAGCATTATGTCACCACCAGCCATTCCCAGATCTTGATCCACGATGTGGAGAAAATGCTCAACGCCTACCTGCCCCAGCTGGAAGCCAGCACCACCTTCGATATTATGGTGGGTGAGGACGGCGATGCCGCAGCATTCTTTGACAGCTTACCCACCTACCGTTATCTGAAGACCGTGGCAACCGAATCCCTGCGTTCCAACAACCGTGACTGCGATATCAACATCATCTGTCAGGAGCTGGGCGAGAAAGACAGCCGGGACACCCAGGCGCTTCTGCTGGGTCGCCGGGTGCTGGTAGCCGGCAACGGACGGGTCAAGATCCCCATTGAGCTGTTCTTGGAGTGGATCCGTTATAAATACGAAACGCATTAAACAGGAGGAACAAATATGTCACAGTATTTTTTCGGAAGAGAAGAACAACTGGACCTGCTGCGTAAAAAGTTCTTTGTAACCAAACCCGGTCAGGGTTATTGTGCCGCCGTCAACGGTCCCAACGATATCGGCAAGACTATGCTCATTCGGGAAGCAGCCAAGCGATTTGAGACAGAAGAGCACTCCAATGTGTACTATTTCCCCACCCAAATCGTGGCTGAGAGCAGCTATTGGCACTTTTGGACCGGTTTGATCCGCAATTTCGTAGTAAGGATCCCCGAGAAAAAGCTTTTAGCAGCACCCAATCCCGACCCGGACTTCATTGAGATCATCCTCAATGCCTACGCATTTTTCAAGGATCCGGACAATCTGGACCGTATGGGCAGCAGCAGCTTCCACAGCGAAGCCGTCGAGCACCTCAACCTGCTGTTTTTGGCATACACCCAGCTGGGCATCCACATTCTCATCACCATCGACGAGTTTGATATGGCCCGGACGGCTTTCCCGGTAGACGGCGGTGACGGTTCCTTCTTCCAGCGGCTGTATATGCTCAGTCCCAAAAGCTCCAACGAGTACCACCTGTCCATCCTGCTGATCTCCCGCAGACGCATCGGCACCATCGCCCACCATATGGCAGACGGCTCCGACATTGAAGCGGCATTCCCCCAGGACTTTGTTCTGCGCGGCTTTGAAAACCAGGAGATGGATGCGTATTTCGATTCTTACCGGGATCTGCCCTGCGGTATGCCCACCGAGGAGCAGATCCGGCAGATCTACTATTTCTGCGGTCGGCATCCCGGTCAGCTGATGAAGATGCGGGAACTGTTTGAGCAGTATTGCGATGCCTCCCAGTCCTTGATGCCCGCAGAACTGTACCACGATTACGGTCAAAAAATGACCACCCTTTACGATCGGCTGAACAAGCTGCTGCGGACAGAATATGTGGATCGCGCCAACGAACGCAACTGCGTGGGTGTATTCTCCCAACTGTTCGTGGGTCCTGCCTATGACCCGAATCTGACCAATTATCTGGAACAGATCTACAAGTACGGTCTTCTGTCCAAATGGAAAAAAACCGGCAAAAATATCTTCCAACTGGCAGGATTGCCCTACGAGGACAAAAGCGAGCAGCGGTTTGATTATGAGCCTATGTCCCCCTATTATGTGGAATACTTCAAGGCCAAACTCCTTCCGGAGGAATTGGACGGTCTGTCCCGTCTGATGAGCAACGCAGAGCAATGCGTCCGGAACGGAATCCTGAAGGTGCTCAAAACCCATTTCCCCGACAGCTGGGAGGCTGTGCTGGACGGTTTCACCTCCGACAGCAAGCAGTTCTACCGCACCAAGCTGGACCTTATGGCATACCGCAACGATGCCAATGCCCGTAACATCACCTACACCAATCTGGATGTACTGGCCTACGGGGATTATGCCAACATCATTTGCGCCCACTGGGAGCAGATGCGCCCGTACTTCCGCTCCTTCCGCACCAAGGAAAACTTAAAATCCGCTTTCGAATTCCTGCGGGACGGCAGAAACTGCTTCGCCCACAACACCGCAAAGATCCTGGACGATCACGCCTGCTCCCGTCTGCGGGAACTGTGCACCAATCTGGTACAAGACTACGAAAAGGGAGAGAAGAATCTTCCTTTGGAGGAGCCGGATACCGCTCCTGCACAGGCAAGCACTGCAACCCCCTCTTTGCAACAGATCCAGGACCTGTTGAACCAACCCGGCACCGTGATCTTCTGCTATCAGGAAAAGAAAAAACCCAAAGGAAATCTCCGGGGCATTATCAAGGGGTACGGCTATCCCGCCGGCATCTCCAAGGCAATGCTACAGGGCTTCGGCGAGGGCTTTGAGCCTAAGGTCGGTATGGAATTTGAATGTGTTATCGACCGTTGGGATGCCAATGCGGGTCTATTCAACTTAATGGCGCCCTAAGCGTTGTTTCCGACAGACATACCAAAAGTGAGGGATCCACTATGAAACTGGATTTTGAACAGATCAAAAGCATCACCCAAGGTGCAAGTTATGTGGACAGTCACGACGGATTGATCGATTTCCACCGATTCAACCCGGCAGAGGAGGCAGTGTATGCCAATACCCGATTTAAACCCGCAACCTTTTCTCCGGCGAGCATCCAGCTTGTTTTTACCACAGACGGCGACCGGCTGAATCTCAGCTTTGAGACCTCCGTGACCTGCTCCCGGACCTATTTTTCCGTGGATATTTTTGTGGATGGTACCCTGCGCAAGCGTATTCAGAATTTTAATGAAACTGAATTGGTGGGAAATTACACCCTTGACCCCCACGATTTGGGTACATTTTCTGAAAACACAGCTCTGGGACAGGAAAAAAAGACCGTGCGCATCGTCCTGCCCTGGTCTGTCAAGCTGCAGCTGCGGGAACTGGAAATCAAGAATGCCACCTATGTGTCCCCTGCTCCCAAGGACAAGAAGCTTGTAATGTACGGCGATTCCATCACCCACGGCTATGACGCTGTGTATGCCTCCTGTTCCTATGCTAACCGGTTTGCCCATGCGCTGGGCGCAGAGCTGTACAACAAGGCCGTGGGCGGAGAAATCTTTAACCCCAAGCTGGCGGCCTGCAAAAACGACTTCTGTCCGGACTACATCACCGTGGCCTACGGCACCAACGATTGGTCCACCACAGCGCAGAATGATTTCCTCCTGCGTTGCACGGAATTTTTCCGTCACCTTACCCAAAACTATCCCAATACCCCCATCTTCGCCATTACCCCCATTTGGCGAAAGAATCACACAGAGCCTACCCAATTCGGTGCTTTTGCCGATGTGGAAAAATGCATTCGGCAGATTTGCGCCGGATATGCCAACATCCGGGTAATTCGGGGTTGGGAGCTGGTTCCCCAGGACGAGGCTTACTATGCCGACCAGCGACTGCACCCCAACGACCGTGGCTTTGCCCACTATTTTGAGAATCTGAAAAAAGAATTCGATAAGCTGCAATAAAAAAATGCCTCTGCGATCAGCAGAGGCATTTTGCTTGCCCGGATAAATGCTGTTTTTTTCCTTGCATTGGGACGCTTTGTGTGATATTATGATAAAAAGGCGCAAGCCTCATATACTGTATTGCAGTCGCAGGGCATTGGAATGGGCAGATCCCAACGGTACCAAGCCGCCGTAGACGGACAATAAGCCGCACCTTCCATTGGCGCAAGCTGAGAAGGAATGTGCATCGTGGCGTCCGGAGTCGGAATACAGACCTGTGACGGAGCATCGCAAGACTCTTGGGGACGGTCCGGCGGTGGGTATTCGGCATACTTGATCGGTACTGCGATCAGGTTTTGTTGCGTTGTAAAAGTCCCCGTTTGGGGACTTTTTTATTTTGGAAGGAAGACTATGACAGATACATTTTCCAAATACCACCCGGCAGTAAATTTCCTGTTTTTTGCAGGTGCTATCGGCTGCGGTGTTCTGTTTCAGCATCCGGCATATCTGGCAGTGGGAATGGTGACAGGTGCAATCTATTATCTGTTGCTGCGGGGCGCAAAGGGCATCCGGACTTTATTGGGTCTTGTACCGCTGTTTGTGTTTCTGACAGCCATCAACCCTCTGTTTAATACCTTGGGCAGCACCGTTGTGTTTCGCATCTTCGGCAGACCCTATACCTTGCAGGCGCTGCTGTACGGTATGGCGGTGGGCGAAATGTTCGTTGCCATGCTGCTGTGGTTCGGCTGCTACAACCGGGTGCTCACCGGCGATAAATTCACCAGCCTGTTCGGCAATCTCATCCCCGCCCTCTCCCTTTTGCTGGTGATGGTATTCCGGATGGTACCCAGTTTTCTCCGCAAGACTCGGCAGCTGGCAGATGCCCGCCGCTCCATCGGCAAGGGTGCCGGGGCAGCCGCCGGTGTAAAAGAAAAGGTATCAGACGGCTTGACGGTACTGGGGGCACTGACCGCATGGGCGCTGGAGGGGAGCATCGTCACCGGTGACTCCATGCGCGCCCGTGGCTACGGAAGTACCAAGCGCAACAGTTTCCTGTGCTACCGCATGACCGCCGCCGATTGGCTGCTCACCGGCTTGATGCTTCTTCTGCTGGCAGCGGTGATCGCCGCCGCCTGTCTGGGGCAGACTGCCGCAGTCTACACACCGGAATTTACCGTAGCACCGGTTTCCTGGGGCGTCATCGCATATGCCGCCTACCTGCTGATCCCCTCTGCATTACACATAAAGGAGGCCATCCAATGGCACATTTCCAGATCCAAGATCTGAGCTTCCGCTACCCCACCGCACCGGAAAAAGAGGCTCTGCATAAAATCAATCTAACCGTTCACAAGGGGGAATATGTGGTGCTGTGCGGCGCATCCGGCAGCGGCAAGACCACGCTTTTGCGGCAGTTAAAATCCGTCCTTGCCCCCCATGGCACAAAAACCGGCAGTATTCTGTTTAACGGTGTTTCCTTGGACGCTGTCAGCCAGTTGGAGCAGGCTGCCAAGATCGGCTATGTGATGCAGGACCCCCAGCAGCAGATCGTCACCGACAAGGTGTGGCACGAGCTGGCATTCGGCTTGGAAAATTTGGGGTGCGACCGAAATATTATGCGCGCCCGGGTGGCGGAGATGGCCTGCTATTTTGGAATCGCCCACTGGTTTCATAAAGATGTTGCCACCCTGTCCGGCGGTCAGAAGCAGCTACTAAACCTGGCTTCCATCATGGCGATGCAGCCGGAGGTGTTGCTGCTGGACGAGCCCACCAGCCAGCTTGACCCCATCGCCGCATCGGACTTTCTAAACACCGTACGCAAGATCAACACAGAGCTTGGTACCACCGTCATCATCACCGAACACCGGCTGGAGGACATCTTCCCCCACGCTGACCGCGCCGTTGTGATGGAGGGCGGCAGGATCATCGCCGATGACACCCCCCGGAACATCGGCAACCTTCTCTACACCCAAAATAATGCAATGTTTACCGCAATGCCCACCCCTGTCCGGGTGTTCTGTCATGCAAAGGGCAACGGCGATTGTCCTCTTACCGTCCGGGAAGGCAGAACCTGGCTGAGCCGGGAATTTTCGTCAGAGCCTATGTATAAAAGCCTGCAGGAACAGCCGTTGCCGGACAAAACCGGCGCGCCTGCCCTTTCCTTGCAGGATGTGTGGTTCCGCTATGAAAAGGACAGCCCCGATGTACTCCGGGGCATCACCGCTCAAATTCCCGCCGGCAGTCTGTATGCCGTGGTAGGCGGCAACGGCGCCGGCAAGTCCACAATGCTGAAAGCCATCTGCGGCAGTTGCAGACCCTACCGGGGCAAGGTGAAGATACTGGGCAAACCTGCAGAAAAATATCGCGCCGCAGAGCTGTTCTCCGGCTGTCTTGCCATGCTGCCCCAGGATCCGGGTAGTCTTTTCGTGAAAACGACCGTACGGGAAGACCTGGCGGAGATGACTAAGGATCCGGACAAGATCGCCGCTGTCGCCGCCCAATGTCAGATCGACACCGTTCTTGACCGCCACCCCAGCGACCTGTCCGGCGGCGAATTGCAACGCGCCGCGCTGGCAAAGGTACTGCTGACAGAGCCGAAGCTGCTGCTGTTGGACGAACCCACCAAGGGCATCGACAGCTTTTACAAAGAAACTTTGGCAGAGATGTTATGTAAACTAAAAAAACAGGGAATTACCATCGTTATGGTTTCCCACGATGTGGAATTCTGCGCCCGTTATGCGGATATGGTCTGCATGTTCTTTGATGGGCAGATCCTCACCGCCGACACCCCTCGCCGCTTCTTCGGCAGCAACAGCTTCTACACCACCGCAGCCAACCGTATGAGCCGCCATATCTTCTCTATGGCGGTCACTGCCGAGGATGTGGTGCAGCTGTACCGGAAAAATCGGGAGGAACAGGTATGAAACGATCCCATATTCTGACCCTTTTGGCATTTCTGCTGGTGATCCCCGCCACCTTGTACCTTGGCACAAAGCTTCCCGGACGCAGCTACTACATCACCGGCACACTGATCATCGCAGAGCTGATGCTCCCCTTTTTCGTAGCATTCGAGGGACGCAAACCCCAAGCCCGGGAGCTGGTGCTGGTGGCGGTGATGTGCGCGCTGGCCATTGCCGGACGGGTGGTGATCCCCCTGCCCAACTTCAAGGTGACCTTTGCGGTCATTGTCCTTGCCGGCATTGCCTTCGGTCCGGAGACCGGCTTTATCGTGGGGGCGATCACCGCTTTTGCCAGCAACTTCTTTTACAGCCAAGGACCCTACACACCCTGGCAGATGATGGCCTACGGCGCCGGTGGTATGCTGGCAGGTTTTCTGTTTCGCAAGGGTCGACTGCCCCGGGACCCGATGGTGATGGGCGTGTTTGGCTTTGTGGCCGTGATTTTTTGGATCGGTCCGTTGCTGGATTGTTCTCACATCTTTCTGATGCTGACAAAAATCACCCCCGCAGGAGTGATCGCCACCCTGCTGTCCGGTCTGTACGCCAATGTGATCCAGGCAATCACCACCCTGGCGGCACTGCTGCTGGCAGGCAGACCCCTTCTGCAAATGCTGGAGCGGATCAAGCTGAAATACGGCATTTTGGACAATCACTGAACAAAAAAACGCCACCTTCAGGTGGCGTTTTTCTTACTTTCTTTGGCTGTATGCTTTGGCAGCGGCAACGAATGCCTGCAGCACCTTTTGGGCACGGGCATCATAAACCATCATCTCCGGATGGAACTGGGTACCCAAAACAAAGGTCTTTTCGGTGGATTCGATGGCCTCCACAGAACCGTCCTCCGTCCACGCGCTGACGATAAAGCCCTCCGGCAGTTTTTCAACCGCCTGGGTGTGGACACTGTTGACAAACCAGTCCTCCGGTCCCACCAAGGAACTCAGCAGGCTGTTCTGCGCCAGCTTGACCGTGTGATGCCCCTCATAGTAGGGCATCTGCTGCTTGTGGGGCGGATAATAGTCTGCATCCAGCGCGCCGCCCAGCGCCTCGGCGATCATCTGATGTCCCCGGCAGGCGCCTGTGATCGGCATATCCAGCGCATAGGCTTTTTTCAGCAGAATATCCTCCCATTTAGAGCGCACGGGCTGCTGCTCATACAAAGGTCTCGGCTTGGGATCCACAGGATTTTTGCGCTTGCCCACGGTACCGCCGCCGGCAAAATACACTGCATCCAAACTGGCCAGCAGTTCATCGGCATGTGCTTCCAAATCCACTTCCTCCGCCTTGGGAGGAGGCATCAGCACAGGAATGCCGCCTGCGGCGAAGATTGCCTTGATATATGCGCAGTTGATGTAGTAAAACTCGTCAAAGACTTCGCACAGGTCCAGTTCCGGACTCCATACGGTGGTAATACCGATCAAAGGCTTCATAACTACTCTCCTTTTATATAAAATATCCCGGGAAGGGGTTCTTCCCGGGATCAACGGTTAAATTACATTGGTCAGGCTTGCAGCCTTGATGGCATCGGCAGCCAGCCGCAATTCCTTAAGGCTCGCGCCGGAGAGGATCTTTTCGTACATGGAAAGGATCAGCTTGGCAAGAGAGCTGTCAGCCTTCAGTTCAGACACCTCTGCCAGCACGGCAGCAGCATTCTCCACAGACTGCTCCATACCCTCAGCTTCAGCAATGTAACGGCGCAGACCGGCAGCGGCGCCCACGGCGATGTATGCCGGGGTGATGCCCATCTCCAGTGCGGTAGCGGAAGAACCGATGAGCCGGTCCTGGGGAGACAGCTTCCGCTTGGGATCGCCGCCCACCCGCTTGCAGGTATCCTTCAGGGCAGCATTGGTGAACCGGAACAGCAGATCGGAAATATGGTTCATAATGTCGCCCAGCTCCACACCGTACTTCTTGGACAGAGCCTGTGCGCTCTCCTGCATGGCGTTGCGCACAAGGATGTACACCTCATCCCGGTCGATGGATTCATAGATGTACTCCAAGCCCAGAATATCGCCCAGGTAAGCGCAGGTGGCGTGACCCATATTGTGGATGTACAGCTTTCTCTTCAGGTAGAAATCAAAGGGAGCGAAGGGAACCATATTCTTGATTTCGGGAATTTCGCCCTTGAATGCATCCTTGTCAACAGGCAGGAAACCATAGCTCTCCACGCAGACGCGCATGGGATCGCCGTCCTTCATCTCCTCGGTCTGCACAGGAACCATACGACCGATGGAAGCTTCCACCAGACCGATGTTCTCGTCGAACCAAGCCTGCTCCTCCTCTGTCAGGTGTGCCTTGAGCATACCCTCGATAACCTTGTTGGCATCCATTAAGTTCTCGCAGATGATGATGTTCAGAGGACCGTTCCCCAGTTCCTTACGCTTACGGATACCGGCGACGATATTGCCGATGATGAACTTCAGCACATTCACGCCCACGGCGGTAGCCATAATGTCAGCATTGGCGATGGCATCTGCCACAGCCTCGGAATGATTGCCATTGACGGCGCATACATTGGTCACATTGATATCCTTGTGACCTTCGTTGGAAATGATCCGCACGGGGTAGCAGTGCTTTTCGTTGAGGGTGTTTACCACCGGCTCTGCCACATCCACAAAGGTAACTTCATAACCGGAAGCGGACAGGAGCATACCGATGAATCCTCTGCCGATATTACCGCCACCGTACATAATTGCTGACTTTTTCATAAGAAACCTCTCCTTTTGTTGTTCTCGATGCTTTTATACTACCACGGGTAACAGAAAATGTCAAAGCCTGTATGGGAAAAATTGCTAAATTTTCTGTCGATGTTTTTCACATAATGACGAAATACAAAAAAGAATTTCAAAAAGAAGTCAAAATGCTATTGACTATTGATTTGCGTTGTGAGAAAATGTACAAGACCGCATTAATGAATACATATTTGGAAGGAGGCTATATTAATGCCGGTATATGAATCCATCAAAAATGCAGACAACAAAATTGTTATCTCTGCAGCAAACAAAGACAGTGTTGTCTTTGGCTGGGACGAAGTCCTGGACACCCTGACCGCTAAGGTCAAAGCAGGTGCCGTGAATGTCGCTATCGACGGCTGGTACGGTATCAACTACGAAAAGATCGCCAAGGCTCTGGCTGCCAAGATCGGCGGCAAGGTCACTCTGATCGACGCTGTCAAGCTGTACAAGACCAGAGAAGAGATCATCGCTTACAATCAGCCCTACGTCACTGATGACCCCGGCTTCGGCAAGGTCAACAAGACCGGTGTTGTGGAAGACCTGATGTGCGAGTGCGCTATCGCTGAGGTTAAGGCACAGCTGGCTAAGAAGGACGGCGTTACCATTATCTATGGTATGGGCGCTGCCATCAAGGCTTTCGAGGACGTTCTGTGCGTCAAGTGCTATGTGGATAACACCCACCAGAAGGTTCAGTGGGATATGTGGGAAGGCCGTCTGCCTACCTTCGGTTGCACCGAACCCACCAAGGGCTATAACTGGAAAGAGTACAACTACTCCGACTACTACATGCTGAAGCGTCAGAAGGACTATATGTACACCGCTATGGACTTCTACGTAGAGAACTACTTCGAGGACGATCTGGTTCTGGTTCCCAGAGCTGCTTACGACGAGATCATGAGCACCCTGGTCAAGTACCCCATCCACGAAGTTAAGATCTTCTCCCCCGGTCCTTGGGGCGCATACCGTTACCATGATATGGACTACGGTGTTGAGGGTCTGGCTAACAACGCTTGGAACAAGATCGCTGGTCCCGAGCTGCGTATCCTGATCGACTTCGGCGGCAAGCGGAGCATCAATATGCCCATGCTGAACGCTATGCAGTACGGCAAGGAGCTGGTTGGTGAGCTGATCGACAGCAAGTACCCCGGCCTGTTCCCCCTGGACATCTGGCTGGATGACGGCTGGCATCCGGAGCCTCAGCCCGCTGAGCGTATCTCCATGCCCATGCACATCCACCCCTCCAGCAAGTACGTTGAGGATCATTTCGATGAGCCCCTCGGCCGTTACGAGACCTACTACATCGCAGAAGCTTACGAAGGCGCTAACACCTGGATGGGCTTCCACGATCACGCTGACATCGAAGAGTGGGAGCGTCTGTGCGAAGAGTCCCAGAACATCAAGCCCATTGAGAACTGGAAAGACTTCATCGCCAACTGGCCCAGCAAGGAAGGCGACCTGTACCTGATTCCTCCCGGAACCATGCACGGTCACGGCGGTAACCAGATGGTTCTGGAAATGGACACCAACCCCTCCATCAACGGTACCGAGTACTCCTTCTTCGAGTATGACTTCGCTCGTCCCTCTTGGGATGACAACGCTAAGACCATGACCGGCAAGCCTCTGAAGATGCACCTGGAGCATGGCCGCAACATGGAAAAGACCCGTCGTGCCTCTTGGGTTAAGGACAATCTGCTGTCCACTCCCAAGGTCATCAAGTGGACCAAGGAGTACTTCATCGATCAGTACAAGACCACTCCTGTTATGCCCTACCACGTAGAGCGTATCCACTTCGAGAAGCGCGGTGTTCTGGATACCGAGGGCAAGTTCATGCACATGCTGACTCCCACCGTAGCCACCAAGGTCACCGTTCGTTCTCTGACCAACCCCGAGCTGAAGGCTGAGTGTGACAAGTTCTCCACTCTGGTTATCCCCGCTTGCTTCGGCGAGTACGAGATCATCAACGAGTGCGGCGGCCGCGTCACCTGTGTCTGCCAGCACTGGAAGAAGGGCTAATCCTTTATATTACAAGCACCAACAGACCGCTTCGGCGGTCTGTTGTGCCATAAACCTATCTGAATTGGAGGATTTATTATGAATATTCTCGCAATCGGCGCCCATCCCGATGATATTGAAGAATCCTGTGGCGGTACTTTAGCAAAGTACGCAAAGCAAGGTCATAAGGTCTTTACCGCTACCACCACCAACGGCAACATCGGCTCCGCTACCCTGCCTATGGACGAGATCGCCCGTATCCGCAAGGAAGAGGCTCGCAAGGCTGCCGCCGTCATCGGTGCAGAGTATGTTTGCCTGGACTACGATGATGAAATGTTCTTTGAGGACAAGGCTGCCCGTATCGCTATCATCGACCTGATTCGTTACTGCAAGGCAGATGTGATCCTGACCCACAGTCCCACAGACTACAACCCCGACCACGAGCTGACCAGCAAGATGGACAACGATGTGGCAGTTATGATCCCCATCGCCAAGATCGAGACCCGCAGCAAGCCCTACGACAAGATCCCCTATCTGTTCTATTTCGAGCCTGTTCACGGCATTGGCTTCAACCCCACCGAGTATGTTGATATTTCCGCAGAAATGGAGCTCAAGCGCGAAATGTGCTATGCCCACCAGAGCCAGATCTCTTGGATGCAGGACAACTACAAGGATGCTGTCGGTGACGGCGACTTCTTTGAGGGTATGATGGCGATGGCCAAATTCAGAGGCATTCAGTGCGGCGTTCAGTACGCTGAAGGCTTCCGTATGGCTTACAACGCTTTCCGTATCCCCCCCTACCGTCTGCTGCCTTAAACTATGGAATATAACCGTCTGACAGACCCCCGTTTCGGGGAGTGCCTGTATGCCACCAACGGGATCGTGGAAATGTACATTCCTCTTACTTACGGAATCCGCATTGCCCACTTTTCCTTCTGTGGCGGGCAGAATGTATTTTGGGAGCAGCCCAAGGATATGACCATACTGACCAAGCCGGAAGGCTGGCGGATCCGGGGCGGACACCGTCTTTGGGTCAGTCCCGAGGATGACCGGGTATACTCCCCGGACAATGCTCCCATTGACTGCCGCATTGACGGTGATACCATTGTGCTGACCCAGCCGGAAGACACCTGGCAGAAGGTTAACAAGCAGATGGAGATCACCTTTGGCAAGGACGCATCGGTGCAAATTGTTCACCGGATCCAAAACACCGACACGCAGGCAAGATACTGTGCCCTGTGGCCCATCTCCGTAATGGCCCCCGGCGGCACGGAGCATATCCCCCTGCTGCGCTGTGACAACGGAGATACCCCCAGCCACTGGGTCTCCCTGTGGAGCTATACCCATATGGGCGACAAGCGGGCAACCTATCTCAAAGATGAGATCGTGGTGACCCACGATCCGGAAATTCTGCAACCCCATTTCAAGATCGGTGTCAGCCGGTTAAACGGCCCCGCGTGGTACGAAAACGGCGGCGTGATCTTTGAAAAGGACTTTGCCGTAACGGAAAATGTCCCCTATCCCGATAACAACGTTTCCTATGAGACATTCCTGAGCGCCTATATGACGGAGATGGAAAGCCTGTCTCCTCTGTACGATATCGCCCCCGGACAGTGCCGGGAGCACACGGAAATTTGGCGTTTAAGAAAAGGAGAATAATTATGAAAATCAATGTTGCTGCCGTGGGTCTTGCCCACCCCTTTGAGGTTGGCTATGACCAGGCACCTGCCCTACTGAATCAGACCGCTGAGCAGCTGGCCGCTATTGGCGTGGATTGCTACAACACCGGTGTGATTATGCACGATCTGCAGACTGTGGAAGCCGCTGCCAATGCGCTGAAATCCGTGGATGCCGATGTTCTGCTGATCTGCGTTGCCACCTGGAGTGAGGACCATCACCTGCTGGACCTGCTGGGTTATGTGGACAAGCCTGTGATCCTGCGGGCATATCCTGCCCGGGACACCGGTTCTCTGTGCTGTGTACATCAGATCGGCGCCGTGTTCACCAACATCGGCAAGGGTTATGAATTTGTCTTCGGCAAACCCGAAGATCCCGCCTGCGCACAAAAGGTCAAGGACATTGCTGTCCCCTATGCGCTGGCAAGCACCATGCAGAAGCTCCGCGTTGGTGCCCTGGGCGGTCGTGTCAAGGGTATGACCGAAATCGCCTATGATGAATTCGCCATCAAGCAGTATCTGGGCGCCCGGATCGTCAATCTGGACGAGACCGAGATGACCTCCAAGGTCGCCGCTATGACTGACGAAGAGGCTGACAAGCTGCTGGAAGAAAACAAGGATATCCTGCGTCCCTGCAAGGTGACCTCCTCCAAGGAAGGTCTGCGGGAGTCCATCAAGTATTATGCCGCTCTGAAGGCACTGTGCGAAGAGTACGGTCTGGGCGCGCTGGCTGTCAAGTGCTACACCACCTATATGGGCAAGGTGTGCTTGGGTTACTCTCTGCTGGCTGAAGAAGGCATTACCGGCGCCTGCGAGGGCGATGTACCCAATGCCATCACTATGAAGATGCTCTATGAACTCAGCGGCAAGCCTGTCAACAACACAGACCTGCTGGACTTTAACTATGACGACAACTCCATTCTCTTTGCCCACTGCGGCTCCTCCGGCTTCTCCATCGCCGAAGGCGAGATCGAGCTGGCACCTGTGCGTCTGGCCGAGACCGGCGTGTGCTGCAAGTTCCTGATGAAGCCCGGCAAGGTCACCGCTGTGGATATCTGCGGCAACGGTGAAAACTTCCGTATGTCCGTTATGGTCGGCGACGCCATTCCCTGCGGTATGGAATTCCCCGGCAACCCCATGACCGTTAAGTTCGAAAAGAACATTGACCAAATCAACGAAGAGATCATGGAATATGGCTGCGGCCACCACTGGATGATCGCCTATGGCGACCACTCTGAGGCCCTGCGCCGGTTCTGCAAGATCAACGGTATGAACTACTACCAAATCTAATCAGAAAGGATGTATCACTATGAAGCGTTCTGAAATTAACACCATTATGCAAGATGCCAAGAAGCTGTTTGCCGATTACCGCATCAGCCTGCCTCCCTTCGTTCTGTGGACTCCCGAAGAGTGGAAGACCAAGGGCGCCGAAGTGCAGGAGATCAAGGACAATATGCTGGGTTGGGACATCACCGACTTCGGTCAGGGTGACTTCAACAAGATCGGTCTGTTCCTGATCACCATCCGCAACGGCAATCAGAAGATGCCCGAAAAGTACCCCAAGGTCTACGCTGAAAAGCTGATGATCGTCCGTGAAAAGCAGATCACCCCCATGCACTTCCACTGGAACAAGATGGAAGACATCATCAACGCCGGCGGCGGCAACCTGATCATCAAGCTGTACAACTCCACTCCCGACGAGAAGCTGGCTGACACCGATGTGGTCGTTTCCATGGACGGCGTGCAGCCCACCTTCCCCGCCGGTACCGAGGTTTGTCTGCAGCCCGGTCAGAGCATCACCCTGACCCCCGGTCTGTACCACAGATTCTGGGGCGAAGAGGGCAAGGGTACTGTCCTTGTCAGAGAAGTGTCTATGTGCAACGACGATGCCAACGACAACTGCTTCTATGATCCCGCCGGTCGTTTCCCCGAGATCGTAGAGGACGAGGCTCCCCTGCACCTGCTGTGCAACGAGTATTAAGCAGTGGGGGAACCGGACCCAGATAGGTTTTCAGAGGCAGCTTTCCGCCAATACTGCGGAAAATCCCTTGAAAATACCAACGGGTATTCCCTGCGTGATTTTTCTTGTCTTGCCAAAAAGCTGCTCTCTGCAAACTACGCAGTACCCCACTGCAAGGATTTTTGCTTTGGATTTTTGTGCAGATGACGCAGCCTTGCTAACGCAAGGCAAGGAAGATAAGGAAAAAGACAATTGAAAGGACTGCAGTGGGGCTGTCGGGGTCCGATTCCCCCACTGCTCGAGGAGTACATTATGAGAAAAGGTATTTGCTGCGCGGGCAATATCATTGTGGATATCACCTATCCCCTTGCTTCCTGGCCCAAGCAGAATGAACTGACCCACATCACCGAAGGCATCACCAACTCCACCGGCGGTTCTGTGTGCAACACCATCACCGACCTGGCCCGGCTGGATCCCGAGATGCATCTGGTGGCCTCCGGCTTTGCCGGTCACGATGCCGAGGGCGATTTCGTGATGGCGGAAATGGGTAAGTATCCCAACATTGACCTTTCCATGGTCAAGCGGAACGGTCGCACCTCCTTCACTGCCGTTATGAGCAACAACCAGACCAAGGAGCGGACCTTCTTCCAGCATGCCGGCGCCAATGCCTACTATGGCGAGGACGACATTGACTGGGATAATCTGGATGTGAACATTTTCCACATTGGCTACATTCTGCTGCTGCCTGCTCTGGACCAGCCCGATGCCGAATTCGGCACCAAGATGGCCCGTCTGCTGCACAAGGCACAGTCTAAGGGTATGAAGACCTCCATCGATGTGGTGAGCGAGTCCGGCGACCGTTTCTGCAAGCTGATTCCTCCCGCTCTGAAGTACACCGACTACTGCGTTATCAACGAGCTGGAAGCCCAGCAGACCACCGGCGTTCTTCTTCGTGACGAAGAGGGCAAGCTCCACACCGAGAATATGCCCCTGGCCCTGCAGAAGATGAAGGAAATGGGCGTTTCCACCTGGGCGGTCATTCACTGCCCCGAGATCGGTTGCGGTATCGACGAGAACGGTGAGTACCACGAATTCCGCAGCCTGACCCTGCCCAAGGGCTATATCAAGGGT
>JAZRLE010000018.1:0-2580 GCA_045646665.1 Faecousia sp.
GAGTTGATCATTTGGTTTGTCTTCCTAAGCCCGCTTGGCCTCCGACTTCCGTTTTTGATGAAGCGGGGATCGGTATCGGGGTTGATGCCCCAGGTGGTGCAAGCTACGATGGCCCATACGCAGCTTTCGGAGGTTTCGCCCTGGCCATAGGGGAAGCCGCCGTTATCCAGCTGGCTCTCGGACAACCATGCAAAGGCTGTTTCGCAAGCTGCTGCCACTTCCGACTGGTCCCGGTAGGGAGACAGAGCGGTCAAGGTCATGCCGGTAATATCCACATTGGAGGGCTGGGTCTTGGCAGTGACCAGGGACCAACCGCCGTCGTTGTGCTGTGCTGCAACGATGGCATCCACACACTGCTGACGGATGGTAGGATCGGAGGTTTCATAATTGCCGGAATCCAGGGCAATCAGCGTCCAAATAGTGCCGTTCATACCTTGCCGCTTGATCCAGTTGATGCCGTTGGCGCTGTAAGCTTCCACCAAGTTCCAGTCACCAACAGAGGTGGCATCCTTGCCGATGGCGGACAGGGCCACAATCAAACGGGAATTGTCGGTGGACTTGTTTTTATCCAGCGCACCGTTCATGTCCAGCGTGGCAGCGGTGGTGTTGACAAATTCCACGATTCTCTCATAGTAGTCGGCGAAATAGACATTGTCCTTGGCAAAGTAGTTGCCACGAGCAAGACCGAACACAGTCCACTCACCGGCATTGGTACCAAATGCAGGTTCGGTGACAGTAGCTGCCAGCTGCGCCAAAGTGGCATTCAAAACTGCGGAAACATCTTGGGGCTCACGGGGCGGTACAGGCGGCACGGGCGGTTCTTCGCCAGTGACAGTCACCTTGGCATAGGCAGGCGCGGAAACGATGCAGGGCTCGTAGGTTTCGCTGTAGTGATCGCAGGAACCATGGGTACCATCATCCGTGCCGATATCTCCATCGCACCAGACATAATAAGTACCGGGCGCATCAAAGGTGATCTCGGCGCAGCCAGAGTCGTCAGTCATCACAGAGCCTTCTGCCTCACCAAAGGTAGCACCGTAATAGACTTCGTAATCCGTAGCATCCTTCACCCAAGACTCGCCAAACATCAGATCGCAGAAAGAGTGCATCAACTTTACAGACAGCGCCTCGCCTGCGGCTACAGAATAGTCATGGACATAATTACCCTCCGGGTCAGCAAACAGATGGAAGCCGCCAAGCTGATCCCAAAGGAAACTGTAGCAGCTAAAGCTGGCCACATCCAAAAAATCGCCGGCTTCCAGCACGATCCGGTCGGAGGTTGCGCCAACGGTCATAAAGTCGCTTTCCTGGGATTCGTCCACAGGGAAATCGCCATTGTGGAAATAAACCAGGTTCTCAGTAAAACCGAAGATCCCACCACGGAAGTAGGAGGCTCCGGGAAGGGCGTCAAAGTTTACATCGCTCCACCTTCCACCGTAAAGTTCCTCATGGGCATAGATCAGCAGCTGCAGAGCGGTGATCTCATATGTACCATCGCCATCTGCATCAAACAGCATGTTCTCTAAACCATATTCTGCCAGATCAACGGCAGCGATTTTCTCCAGCGGGATGGGAAGATACACGATGGGGTTGTCGTTTTTGTCGTCGATGTACTTGCCGTCAAAACTGATGGAAAGATACACATATTCTTCTGCCTCCGTTGCGCTTGCAACCGTGGCAGGAATCAGGCCCAAGACCATAACCAGGGCCAAAAGCAAACTCAAAACTTTTTTGCTGATTCTCATAACAGATACATCCTTTCTTATGCTATGGGGTGGTTTTCTTCTCTTTGGGTAGTTTCAACCCTGCAGACTCCAGCGCTCGTGGCCAGGGACCAAGATAGGCCTTGATCTGGGAGCAGGCAACATCGTCAAAGTCTTTTTTTGTTGGCAATCGTCCAAGTTCTGCGTATTTCTTTCTCAAAAGGTCCTCCGCCCAGGCCCTTTTCTCTTCAGGTGTCACATGCATCCCTCCTTTATATCGTTGTGGTCTTCTCGCAAACAAAAAGAGTGTAACCTGGTCTGGCCGCAAGTACGGTCAAACAAGGCTACACTCTCCTGTCAAAGCGTGAAAAACCCAATCGAAACGGCAGGCTCTCTGACTTATGGCAAAAGGGGGAGATGCCAAACACAGCAATGGACGGTTGTTCCGGATTCTCACCGGATCACCTGGCCGCATCGATAAGCAATATTCAGTTGGCCTGTGGAAAATACAAAAAGCTGCAGCAACCCAACATAAGGGCAGCTGCAGCCGATTTTCCGCAACAAAAATCACACCGGTCCGTACTTGCAGACCCATGTGTTTTCCCTCATTTAAGCAGTTCTCCTGACTTACGCATCAACAGTTCTACATAGCCTTCTCAGATTTCTCCAATGACTGGCTTTCGCCTAATGCAGAACCTCCACGCATACAGTGGCGGTACCGTCCGGGATTCGCACCCGGTTTTCTATTCTCCTGTGGGGCTGTTACCGCATCCACAGGCACTTAAACGGAATATTCACTTCTCTAAAAGTATACACGATGATTTTCTGTTTGTCAATTACAAAACGAAATCATTGCATAGTTCTCCCTCTAAAATGG
>JAZRLE010000019.1:0-14925 GCA_045646665.1 Faecousia sp.
AAGGAAGTTTACGGCGCTGACGGCGTTGATTGGGCACCTCTGGCAGTTCAGAAGGCTGAGCGCTTTGAGACCGATCCCAAGTACGCTGATTACTGCACCATGATGGTTAAGACCCACCTGTCCCTGTCCGATGATCCCACCAAGAAGGGTGTTCCCACCGGCTGGAGACTGGCAGTTCGCGACATTCTGGAGTACGGCGGCGCTAAGTTCCTGTGCCCCATGGCCGGTACCATCTCCATGATGCCCGGTACCGCAGCAGACCCCGCATACCGCCGTGTTGACGTGGATGTGGAGACCGGCAAGGTCAGCGGTCTGTTCTAATTGATTTTGCAAACTCTCGAAATGTTTACATCTGCGGAGCAGCGGGCCTTTAGCCCCATAGCCGCACAAGTCAGCCTTGAAATACACAAAGTATTCCTGCGGTTTCCTTGTTTGCTCTGTGACAAAATTCCTCGCTGTCCGTCGATGACACATTTTTCGAGTTTGCCTGGCGCTTCTTTGGAAGTGCATTTGAAACCAGATAAGCAGGGGCGGCTCGCCGCCTCTGCTTTGGAACCTATCGTAGGGCGGGGGCTTGCTCCCGCCGCAATAAACGCCGATTTAAAAACGGCGGGAGCAAGCCCCCGCCCTACAATATTATTTTTAGGAGAAATAAAATTATGGATATGACATTGGAATCCTGCCGCAAATTTGTGGAAGTTCTGGCATCTGACGCACCCGCTCCCGGCGGCGGCGGCGCTGCTGCGCTGGTTGGCGCCATCGGTACCGCTCTGGGCAATATGGTCGGCAGCCTGACCGTTGGCAAGAAGAAGTATGCCGAAGTGGAAGCTGAAATCATTGCTCTGAAGGCAAAGTGCGATGCTTTGCAGACCGAGCTTCTCAATCAGGTAGAGGCTGATGAAGTCAACTTCCTGCCCCTTGCCAAGGCTTACGGCATCCCCAAGGATGACCCCACCCGCGACACCGTTATGGAAGAGGCTACCATCATTGCCTGCTCCACCCCTATGAAGATCATGGAGCTGTGCTGCGAAGCCATCGAGTACATCGCTGTGTTTGCCGCTAAGGGCAGCCGTCTGGCTGTTTCCGATGCCGGCTGCGGCGCTGTGTGCTGCAAGGCTGCGCTGCAGGCAGCATCTTTGAATGTGTTCATCAACACCAAGAGCTTGAAGAACCGTGAGGTTGCCGAGGAGATGAATGCCAAGGCAAACGGTATGCTCACCAAGTACGGTGCAATGGCTGACGAGATCTTCACCACCGTGAAGGCCGGTTTCGGTCAGTGATTGATAGTCTAAAACTATTAATTTGGAACAAATTTATTATTGATTTCCCCGTCTATGTTTGCAATAATAAGACGCAGAAATCCCATTACATACACAAGGAGAATTTGTTATGGCAAAGCAATTACTGGGTAAAGAGGTCAATGAGGCACTGGTTGCCGCATTACAGACCCGTACCGCTGCTCTGAAGGAAAAGGGTGTCACCCCCACTCTGGGCATCATCCGTCTGGGCGAGAACCCCTCCGACCTGTCCTATGAGAAGGGCGCTACCAAGCGCGCTGAGGAAGTGGGCGTTGCAGTTAAGAATTACATCCTGCCCGAGACCGCTACCAAGGAAGAAGTGCTGAAGGTCATCGACGAAGTGAATGCTGACGCAACCGTTCACGGTGTGCTGATGTTCCGCCCCCTGCCCAAGCACCTGAAGGCAGATCAGGACGAGATCTGCAACCGTCTGGCTCCCTGCAAGGATGTGGACTCCATGACCCATATGTCCAATGCCGGCGTGTTCGAAGGTCAGGATCTGGGTTATGCTCCCTGCACCCCCGCCGCATGTATGGAAATTCTGGACCACTACGGCATCGATTGCAAGGGCAAGAACGCTGTGGTTATCGGTCGTAGCCTCGTGGTTGGCAAGCCTGCCGCTATGATGCTGATGGGCAAGAATGCCACCGTCACCGTCTGCCACACCAAGACCGTCAACACCGCTGAAATCTGCAAGGGCGCTGACATTATCGTCACCGCTGCCGGTGTTCTGGGCAGCCTGACCAAGGACTTTGTCCGCGAGGGTCAGATCGTTATCGATGTTTCCATGAACTGGAACCCCGAGAAGATCACCTCCAAGGGCAAGGGCGGTATGTCCGGCGACTGCGTGTTCGACGAGGTCGAGCCCATCGTTGGTGCGATCACCCCCGTTCCCGGCGGTGTTGGCGCCGTGACCACCACTGTGCTGATGAAGCACGTTGTGGAAGCTGCTGAGAAGGTCTAAATATAATATTGTTTGCAGGGGAGACCTGCGGTCGCCCCTGCGACCTCTTATACAACTGACGGAATCAAGGCAGGAAACTGCCGGGGAGTATAAGATAAAAATGCCGACCGTCTGGGCAATTCGATCTGTATGGGCTCGGGTTGCCCAGATTTTCTTTGAGGTGATAGTATGAAAAAGATCAAAAATCTGTCCCAGGAGAGCTTTTTGAAGCTGTTTTTCCTGTTTGTGTCATTGTGCTTTGTTGTCGGTGCGTGTTTTATGCCCGACCGGGCAAAGATGTTCACCGGACTGGTGGATATCCTGCTGAACCCCTGTAAGATCTCCACCAACTACTTTGCCTTCGGCTATGCAGCTACCTTCCTGAATATGGGTCTGGTGGGTCTTGTATGCACTGCTCTGTGCTGCCTGCCCGGCGCAAAGCCCAACAATGTGACCACCTTGGGCGTGTTGCTGACCATCGGCTTCGGCTCTTGGGGCATTAATCCGCTGAATATGATCCCCACGGTGCTGGGTGTTTGCCTGTATGCCGCCGTGAAGAAAGAGAAGCTGGGCGCTGTTTCCAACGCTATGCTGTACTCCACCGGTATCGCACCGCTGATCTCCGAGCTGCTGTTCCGTTATCCCGGCACAGAGTATATCGGCTTCAACGGTCTGGGTTTGGGTCTTGCGCTGTTTGTGGGTCTCATTATCGGCTTTTTCCTGCCTGCCGGCCTGGGTCACGCGCCCAATATCCACAAGGGTTATGACCATTATTCCGCTGCTGTGCCCATTGGTATGACCGCATTTTTCCTGCGGGCTGTTCTGTACAATGTGATGCTGGGCACGACCCCCGCTAAGCTGAACCTGTCCACCCTGGCAGCGCCTGCCAAGGAATTCTTCTGGGGTTGTAATATCTTCTGCATTGCTGTGTTCGGTCTGTGCATTGTTTTCGCACTGCTGATGGGTTGTAAACCCAAGGATTACTGGCAGCTTTTGAAAGACCCCGGTCACGGTGTCTGTTTCACCGCCAAGTACGGCACCCCGGCATTCTTAATGAATGTGGGTGTGTTCGGTCTGATGATCGTTGCCTACTTCAATCTGGCAGGCTTGATCGACGGCGGCACCGCGCGGATGTCTACGGTTTGGACCGGTATGACCTTCGGCATCGTGTTCTGTATGCTGGCTACCTGCAATTCCGGCAGCCACCCGGGCAATGTGCTGCCGATTATGGTGGGTTACATCGTCACATCCTTCCTGTTCGGCTGGATCGCCAAGGGGCTGGGTGTGGAAAATTACGGCTTGACCATCAGCAACCAGTCCATCCTCATCGGTCTGTGCTATGCCAACGGTCTTTCTCCCGTTTCCGGTAAGTACGGCTTCGGTTACGGTATGCTCGCCAGCGGTCTGCACTACCTGCTGGTGACAGCGGTGCCCGATATGCACGGTGGCTTCTGCCTGTATAACGGTGGCTTCACCGCAGCGCTGATCTGCCTGATGCTGGTACCCCAGCTGGAGAAGTTCTGCAAGACCAAGGAAGAGCGCAAGCTTGCCAAGGTCGCAAAATAAAAATAACCCCCGCTGCATTGCAGCGGGGATTTTTTTACCACCAATCGTGGGTACGGGCAGCCCGGGTGCCGTCGGGGATTCGCTTATTTTGTATGATGCTCTGAAGTATCATATCCGCAATGGCAACGGTACCGGTTTAGATGATGTTTCTAAATACGGTGCGGTTAATGTAAAGTATCTTCCGGAAAAAGCAACCCCAAACATAAAAATATGGTTCGGTACGCCATATGTATGATTATCCCAGCGCAGGGGTGTCCCACAGCTTGAGGGTCTGACCCAGACCCAGCTTCTTGGCATTCTGCAGGATCTCGTAGGACCAGCCCACATCCCACACAGGCAGACCGCCGGTGACAAAGCAGATCCGCTCGTCATCGGATTCCCGTCCTGCCCGGGTGCCATTAATGACATCGCCCAGGCTGGTGGCTTCGGTGATGGGGGGGAGCTTGCCCTCGAACATCATCCGGTAGATCTGCACACCGATGCCGCCCACAAACCGCTCATTTTCCGGCAGCAGCAGGTGCTCATCATAGTAAACCTCGTGCATGGGAGCGTGATCCCAGACGATCTTGGCGGAGCTGAAGTAGTCTTCGTCGATATTGCACCGGCCGGTGAACATAATCAGACTGCCGGGCTTGAGCCAATCGTTAGAAATATTCACAGGCTTCACAGAGGAGGCGGCAACGCTGATGATATCGGCGGCGCGGACAGCATCCTCCAGACAGGTGGTGGCGGTGGGCTTCAAGCCATATTTTTCTGCCATCTCCTTGGCAAAGGCTTCTGCCTTTTCCAAAAACAGGTCGCACACAATGATTTCTTCCAGCTCCTTGGCCTCCAGCACGATGGCCTCGAAGCAGGCCTTGCTCACAGGACCGGCGCCGATGCAGGCGCAGACCTTGGAGCCCTTCCGGGCAAGATGCCGGGTGCCCACACCGGGAACACAGCCGGTACGCACAGAGCTGACCAGATTGCCGGACATCAGGGCAATGGGCTCACAGGTGTCGGCATCGTTGAGCATGATCATCAGAATGGAACGGGGCAGACCTCTTTGGGGATTGATGATGTTGGAGCCGTACCACTTCTGACCGGCCACATTGAACCGACCACCCACATAGGCAGGCATTGCCATAAACCGACGGTCGGGAGCGTCCAAAGGCATATTGGGGAAGGGACTTTCCTTGGGGAATTTCAGGGCGATGCCGTGGGAATTGTGCTTGTTGCCGCCCATCACATAGTCACCCTGGCTCAGGATGCCGAACAGCTCCTCTTCTACATCGATACACCGGGCAGAATCCAGCACACCGGCTTGGATCATTTCCTCTTCATTTAAGTAAAGAAATTCAGTCATTGCGCTATGTCCTCCTAAAAAGTATTTAATACAAAGGAGATATAAAATTGTAAAATTTACTTTATTTCACCGAAAGTATACTGCCAAATCAGCACTTTGTCAAGAGTGGGGAATAAAAATGTAGCAAACAGTACATTGACAACGGGCGCCATTTAGGGTATGCTGTCAGTATCGTATGATTAGGAGTGTGGCTATGAATCTTGTGGAAACGATCCGGCAAAATATAGAGACCATGACCCGGTCCGAGCGGCAGGTAGCGGCTTATTATTTCGGCCATGTCAGCGATTTTGCGTTTTTTACCTTGGATAAGATCGCCGTCGCCGTTGGTACCAGCACTACCTCCGTTCTGCGGTTTTGCCGGCGGCTGGGCTTTGCCGGCTATAAGGATTTTCAGCAGGCGGTGCAAAGTCAGATCCATCGCCAGCCGGACCTTGTGGACAAATTTCAGCGTACCCGGACAGGCGCCCCGGGAGATGCGCTGTTGGAAAAAACCGTCCGACTGGGGATGGAATGTGTCCAAAAGACCTTTGGGGAAATGCCCTATGACCGGATCTGCGATGCCGTGCAGCGCATTGCCTGGGCAAAGCGGGTGTTCACATTCGGTATGAAGGAGTCCTTTGCATTGGCGCATTACGCCTGTTCCCGATTTACTACGGTCCGGGATGAGGTGCATCTGCTGGGGGCGGGGTTCAATGGCGATGTGGAAGGCATACTGGACTTGACACCGGAGGATGTATGCCTTGTGTATCTGTTCCACCGCTACACCAAGCAATCGTTGTCCGTGCTGAATATGCTAAAGAAACAGGGTGTGTGCGTGATTTTGGTGACCTCAGCGCCTTATGAGCAGCTGGAGCGGTACGCAGCGGTGCTCCTTGCCTGCCATGTGGATGCAGACGGCATTAAAAACACTGCCATTGCACCGGTGTGTCTTGCCGATTACCTGTGTAATGCGGTGGCGGTGCAGCTGGGCGATGCTGCCCTGCAGCGGATGCAGCAGTTGGAAACACTATTCCGGGAACAGGATATTATAGGATATTAAGAGGAAAAGTGAATGAAAAAACATATATTGCGAGGCTATTTATCGGCGATTGTCAGTGCTTGCCTGTACGGCTGTATGCCCCTGCTTACAAAATTTATCTATGCAGATGGGGTCAATGTGTTTACGGTGGTGCTGATGCGCAATTTGTTGGCAGCGCCAATGCTGGGCATATTGGCAAAATGCCGGGGACAGGACTTGAAGGTGCCGGGCAAGGCACTGCTGTCCATCAGCGCCGTCGGTATTTTCGGCAGCTGTTTGACACCGCTTCTGCTGTTTGCGTCCTATCAGTACATCGCTTCCGGTGCGGCATCGGTGCTGCATTTTGTGTATCCGGCGCTGACGGTGGGAGCAGGTATCTTGTTTCTGCGGCAGCGGGCAAAATTGAGTACGATTATCAGCATTGCGGTGTGTATGGTGGGTATTGCTATGTTCTATGACCCCAGTCAGCCGATGGATTGGCGTGGCGGTGCGCTGGCAATAGGATCCGGTGTGACGTATACAGTGTATATTTTGCTGTTGGCGGCATTTCCCTACAAGGAGATCTCCGGTTTCCGGTTCAGCTTTTGGTTCTCTGCGAGCAACTCCGTGCTGCTGTTGGCGGTGTGCCTGTGCAGCGGTCAGCTGGTGTTGCCGGCAACCCTTACCGGTTGGGTACTCAGCTTTCTGCTGGCGTTCGTGACCAATGTGGGAGCGGTAGTGCTGTTCCAGCAGGGCGCGCTGCTGGTAGGCAGCCAGCGGACGGCGATTCTCAGCACTTTGGAGCCCACCGTGGGTGTTTTCCTGGGTGCTCTGGTATTTAATGAAGTCATCGGTATCCGTACTGCGATCGGCTCGGTACTGGTGCTGCTGGCAAGTGTGTTGATCGCTGTTTTTGATGCAAAGAAAAACGATAAAACCGAGGTCAGTTGACCTCGGTTTCTTTTATTCCTGTGGCTTTTTGTCGCCGGCAGGCTTACCCGGTCTGCGGCGGCGGTAATTGGGTTTGCGACCGGACTTTTTGCCTTCGCCGGTCTGCCCTTGGGCAGGCTTTGCCTCTTGGGGCTTTTCGGATTTGTTCTCCGGCTGGGCAGGGGCTTTGTTCTGTTGGGGTTTGCCCGGCTTGCGGTTTTTCCGGTGGCGGTTGTGATTGCCGCCCTCGGCAGGCTTTTTCTCCGGTTCTTCCGGTGCGATCTCTTCGGCAATGGTCTCCTCGGAGTACCGTATGCGGATAGAATCCAGCACGGGTGTCATTTCTTCGGGATCTTCAAAGCGCTTTCTGCGCTTGCCGCCGCCGGAAATGGGCGCCAGATCTGCGGGGATGGGGGGATCGGTCTTTTTTGCCTTGCCGCTGCGCAGCACGGCAATATCAGCATTGGCATAGGTGCCGATGACCTCCGGTTGGTCCTCCATCTTCACCTTCACCCGCTGCCGCAGCAGATCGACCTCTACCACAGTACCCCGTCCATCGGGGGTGTCCACAAAGGACTCGGCCTTGGGGGCGGTGCGCAGCAGGTCTTCATAGGCGTCCTGCTCATATTTCAGACAGCACATCAGTCTTCCACAGGTGCCGGAAATCTTGGTGGGATTCAGACTGAGGTTCTGAGTCTTTGCCATTTTAATGGATACCGGCTGGAAATCGTCCAGGAAGCTGGCGCAGCAGAAGGGTCTGCCGCAGATACCCAGACCGCCGACCATCTTGGCTTTATCCCGGACACCGATCTGCCGCAGTTCAATGCGGGTGTGGAAAGTGCTGCCCAAGTTCTTGACCAGCTCCCGGAAGTCTACCCGCTCGTCGGCGGTAAAGAAAAACAGGATCCGGCTGCCGTCAAAGGCGCACTCGGCAGATACCAGCTGCATATCCAGCCCCTGCTCGGCGATCTTCTGCATACAGACTTCATATGCCTTTTTCTCGGTCTCCAGATTTTTTGCGGCGGTAGTCTCATCCTGGGCGGTGGCGATGCGCAGCACCGGGCGCAGAGGCGCTACGATGTCCTTGCGGGAAACTGTGTGGTTGCCGGCGGTGCAGTAACCGTATTCCGGTCCACGGGCGGTGTCGATGATCACATGGTCGCCTGCCTGCAACTTCAGACCTGCAGGATCAAAAAAGTAAACCTTCTGCCCCGGGCGGAACTGGATGTCCACCACCGCAAAGCTTTCCGGCTGCGGGGGCTGAGGGGTGATTCTTTCTTCCATATCGTTCTCCTATCTCAGGGTCCATTGCAGGTAGCCGCAGATTGCGGCTACGGACACATTGCCCTGTGCGTATTCAATGATTTTTTGTAATTCCTGTACCGCTTGCATCAGCTCCCGGCTGCTGCGAGCGGTGCTGAGCTTTTTGGCAAGGGGGGAGGTTGCCCGTTGACCTGCCTGGCAGGCAAGGGCGCTTTGCAGAAGCTGCAGCCAGCTCTGCCATTCGGAGATGGCCAGATCCCGTTTCCACTTTTCCATACCCACCAGCACTTGGGTCATACCCAGTGCATCCCGGGCGGAAAAACTGCCCGCAAAGCTTTCGGTCTGGGGACTGACGGCGCCTTCTGCCAGCAGAAGTTTGGCCTGTCCCAGATAGCCGCCGCTGCGCTCGATGGCAGCTTGGATGCTCTCGGCATCCGCTTCGGGAAATGCCTGTTTCAGCACTGTCTGCAAAACCGCCTCCGGCAGCGCCAACAGCCGCAATTCCGTACACCGGGAGCGCACTGTGGGCAGGAGCTTTTCCGGGTTGTCCGACAGCAGGATGAACACACCGTACTGGGGTGGTTCTTCCAAGATTTTCAGAAGGGCATTTTGACCTTCTACACCCAGTTCCTGGGGGAAAATGTAAATTTTCCGGCTGCCCTCGTTGGGCATCACATACATATCCGCCCGGGAATCCCGGACGATCTTGACGGCCACATTTTTGTGCTCCGGGTCCTCCACGGTGATACAGTCCGGATGGCTGTTGCCCATCACTTTCCGACAGGCATTGCAGGAAAGACAGGGTTTGTCGGCATTCTGACACAGCAGGGCGGCGGCAAGCAGCCGGGCAAGGGTGTGCTTGCCGGAACCGGCAGGACCGGATATGAGATAGAAGTGGGACACCCGACCGCGACATAAGCTCATACGCAGGTTTTCTTTCAGCTGTTCGTTGCCCAACAGACCATCAAAGCTCATACCGATCCCCCTTTTCCAGCGTTATCAAGATATTATAACATAAGATTGTGAATTTTTCTACCCAAAGAGAGTGTGAAGTGTAAAATGCAAAGTGAGGGTATCGCCGAAGGCGATTTGTTTTAGTTCGTCGGCATAGCCGACACATTTATTTTGCATTTATCATTTATCATTTTGCATTCTTTTTAGCCCCACAGAGCGGAAAGCATCGGAATGACCTGCTTTTTCCGGCTCATAATGCCCGGCAGGAACAAAGTGTTGTCCTTAGGGCTGACACCGAAAGCTTGGTGGATGATCTCGTCGTCGCCCACATAGATCAGCTGGGTGCCTTCCTTCAGCACATCGGTGAGCATCAGGATCATCATGGAATACTGATCATTTTCCATAGCCTGCTGCATCAGCGCAAGGAATTCATCCTTCCGCTCCAGCATCTTGGGACTGTCCACGCAGGTGACCTGCGCCACCGCCAGATCATAGCCGGCGATGTGGAATTCCTTGTAGTCGGCATAGAACAGATCGCTGACGGTGCGGTTTTCCAAAGAGGCGGAGAAGATCTCCCGTCCCAGCTCCTCCAGCGACACATTGGCAAGCCTAGCCATACGCTCGGCGGTGCGGATGTCCCGGTCGGTACAGGTGGGGGATTTGAACATAACCGTGTCAGAAAGGATGGCGGCGGCCATCATACCGGCCATCTTCTCCGAGGGCATCAGACCTTTATCCTGGAACATGGAGGCGATGATGGTATTGGTGGAGCCCACCGGCTCATTTCGCACATAAATGGGGTTGGAGGTTTGAATATCCGCCAGCCGGTGATGGTCGATGATCTCTAAGATCTCCGCTTCCTCCAAACCGGGTACGGATTGGGAAGCCTCATTGTGGTCTACCAGCACCACCCGTTTTCTCCGGGGGCGGAGCAGATGGTACCGGGTCAGAACGCCGACGACCTTCTCGTTTTCGTCCAGAATGGGGTAGCAGTGTTCCCGGAATTTCAGCACCAATTCCTTCACTTCGTCCACCTTGTCCTCCAGATGGAAGCACACCAAATCCTCGGTGCGGCAGATCCTGCCGATGGGGGCGGACTGGAAGATCAGCCGGGCGGCGCGGTAAGCATCGTAGGGGGTGGAGATGATGCAGGTGGTGGTGGGAATGGACTTCAGCTCCTCATCCAGTTCTGCCTGACACAGCACCAAACAGTTTACATTCATTTCCAGCGCCCGGCGGATCATATCCGTCTGCTGACCGCACAGGACAATGGAATCCTGCTTGTTGAACAGCAGGTTCTCCCGGCTCTGGGGCAGGGCGATGGACAGCTCGCCGCTGACGGTATCGGTGCTTTCGCCGGCGGCATTGAGCACCTTGCCTTCCAGCACGGAAAGCACATTAAACAGGGGCACTGCCTCCAGTACACCGGAGGACACCTGTTCCATATTGTAGCTTGCCACATTTTCCCGGGAGAGCATACCGTACAGGGTGCCGTCTTCCTTGGTTACGGGAATGGCGGAGATCTTCTTCTGCTGCTGCAGGATCTGCCACGCTCTGCCCACGGTGACGGCAGTGCTTAAACAGGGAGGGGTATCAAAATCCAGGTCTTTGACCTGTGTAAACATACTGGTGATGCGCTTGGGGGGCTGGAAACCGAATTTTTCCAGCACGATCTTGGTCTCGTCGGACACATGACCCAGGCAGGCGGCCTCGTATTCCCGGTCGCCCACGGCGTTGCGCAGGGCGGCATAAGCCATAGCGGCAACGATGGAATCGGTGTCGGGATTGCGGTGACCGGTGACATAAATAGGATCCATAACGGCACTCCTTTATTTTACTCATACTACTTCATCTTCTATTATAGCCGTCCGGTAGTAAAATAGCAAGAAAATCTTCTTTTAAGAATGTAGGGGCGATTTACGAATCGCCTGCGAATAAACAGATGCAGATCGGTTTCTTGACAAGCAGGCGGGGGAAATGGTAAAATAGCTGTGCAAATTCTGAGCTTTGAGGTAGCCTATGCAGACAAAGACCAAATCCAAATCCAAGAAGTGGGTCCTGCCCCGACATAAAGTGGTCATCGGATTGCTTGCGCCCTTTATTTTCCTGTGGGCAAGGTGCAAGTACCATATTAAAGTGGAAAAATGTCCGGCGCTGCGAAAGCGGCAGTGCGTGGTGCTGATGAATCACCAAACTGCCTTTGACCAGTTTTACATCAGTATGGCAATGTTCCCCCGGCATGCCTATTTTGTGGCATCGGAAGACCTGTTTTCTTTGGGACTGCTGTCCCGTCTGCTCCGGTGGGCGGTGGCACCCATTCCCATCAAAAAACAGACCACCGATGTGCAGGCGGTAATGAACTGCCTCCGGGTGGCGCGGCAGGGAGGTACCATTGCCTTGGCACCGGAGGGTAACCGCACCTTCAGCGGTCTGCCCTGCTACAGCAATCCCGCCATCGCGCCCCTTGTGAAAAAGCTGGGACTGCCCTTGGCGCTGTTCCGCATTGAGGGCGGTTACGGCATCCAGCCCCGGTGGAGCGATGTGTGCCGCAAGGGCAAAATGCGCGCCTATGTGAGCCGGATCGTTGAGCCGGAGGAGTATAAGGACCTGTCCAATGAGGAACTCCATGCGCTGATCGAAAAGGAGCTGTATGTGGACGAGACCCAAAATCCCGGTCCTTTCCGCCATCAAAAACTGGCAGAATATTTGGAACGGGCGGTGTATGTCTGTCCCAAGTGCGGTCTTTCGGAATTTCACAGCGAAGGGGATATGATTACTTGCAAGACCTGCGGTTTGAAGGTGCAGTATCTGCCCGATCAGCGCCTGCAGGGGGTAGGGGCTGATTTCCCGTTCCCCTATGTTGCCCAATGGTATGCCTATCAGAATGATTATGTAAACCGGTTGGACACCAATGCCCATTTGGAAAAACCTTTGTACCGGGACAAGGTGACTATCTCTCAGGTGGAGCCGTACAAGAAAAAGCTCCTGCTGGAGGAAAATGCAAATCTTCTTTTGTATGGCAATCGGCTTCAGGCAGGGCAGAAAACGCTGTTTTATGAGGACATCCGGGTCATCACCGTGCTGGGCAAGAACAAGCTGAATATCTACCACACCGATGCCATCTATCAGATCAAGGGCGATGCCCGGTTCAATGCGCTGAAATATATGAATATCTTTTACCGGCATAAGAATCAGCTTGCCGGCGAAGGAGATTTTCTGGGTATTTGATGTAGCGCTTGCATTCCGGAGCGGTTTTTGCTATACTTTACAGTAGAGCCAATTCGTAAGGAGCGATAGTATGAACATACGCAAACTGATTTCTTATATTATGGTTATTGCCGTCTTTGCGGCTTTGCTCACCGGCTGCAAAAAGCCGGACGATAATATCCCCTCCGGCACACAGAATAACATCTCCAACCAAAAGCCCACCGGCAATCAGAATCATCAGCAGTCCACCCAAAACACCCAGCAGAATCTGCCCACCCAGAATCATCAGTCCGGCGGACAGAACCAAGCCACGGAGAACAACACCGCAACGGAGAATACCGAGACCACAAATGTAACGGTAAATAACTGCAATCACATTCTCGGCGGCTGGACGGTGGAAAAGACCTCTACCTGCACCACAGAGGGCAGCCGTTACAGAGCCTGTACCCAGTGCAAGGAGCATGTGGAGACCGAGGTGATTCCCGTGCTGGACCATACTCCCGGTTACTGGATCGTAGATCGGGTGGCCACCTGTTCTGTTGAGGGCTTGCAGCATCAAAGCTGTGTCCAGTGCAAGACAAAGATCATCACCATCAACCTTGAAAAGGCAGCCCATAAGCCGGATGCCACCGGTAAAAAATGTTCGGTCTGCAACGGGGATATTTCTTAAAGCTATAAAAAACCGGCACACGGATTCTTCCGTGTGCCGATATTTTTTTAGTGACTGTGTTCGCCGGGACCCTTGTGGAGGATCTTGCCGTTTGTGGACACGATGTACTGCAAGGACATACCATTTACAGTGATAAAAATGTTGAAGCAGGGCTGTCCCTCGTAGGTGCTTTCGTGGATATGAGGAGGTTCTGCCATTGCCGCAGCGGAACCCAGGTCATCCAAAACCACCTGATAAGCACCCTCTGCGGTGAGGTCTTTGCAGCCAGCCAGTGTGCCACACAGAATACATACAAGCAGCAATACAGCGATGGTTTTTTTCATAAACACGCCTCTTTCTTTTTTCTTTCATTATAACACAGAAAAAACAAAAAACAAGTTATTCCATAATCTCCATTGCTTTGCCGCAGCAGCGGGGGATGGGCTCGCCGGCTTTCACATCAAGGATCTTGTGGCAGATGGGACAGTAGACCTGACAGTCCTTTTCTGCCCGTACCACGGGAATCAATCCCTCTTTCAGTTCCATAGCCATTACTTGTGCCCCATCATCACATCGGAGATGATTTTCATCACCTTATCGTGGCAACCGCCGCAGCCGGTGGAGCAATGGGTGACCTCCTTGACGCTCTCAAAGGCGGAGAGGACATCTTCAAAATTGGGAAGCTCGTGGAGAGCATCCACAATGCTGCCGTAGCTCACCTGCTTGCAATTGCAGACCATATAATTTTCAATCACTGCCAACACCTCAATCCAGAATTTCCATCATTCTGCCGCAGCAGAAGGGAACGACCTCACCGGCTTTTATATGCACGGTTTTATTGCAGGTGACGCAGTACACATCTGTATCATAAGGGGCACGAATCTCGGGGATCGCCTTTTTCTCCTCTTCATTCAGACCTGCGATATGGAACGCAGCGGTTTTGTTCTCAGCAGGCTGGTACACGCCGATGGGCTGCAAGCTCTTGTTATCGCCTACACAGTTGCCCATCTTCACCCACAGAGCCTCCAACTCAGCAGCCTCTGCGGCATGCTCGGGGGTAAAGGTCACAACATCTTTATCAATACGAATTTTCATTATAGCACTCTCCTTTACAGCAAAACCGCCGGTCCCCGGTTGGAGGACCGGCGGTAAAAATCGTCGGTTGCGGATTACTTGAAGTAACGCTCCAGCAGACCCTTCAGAGCCACACCGTGGCGGGCTTCGTCGCGGGCCATTTCATGGACGGTGTCGTGGATCGCGTCCAGGCCGTTCTTCTTAGCGCAGACAGCCAGATCGAACTTGCCCTGGGTAGCGCCGAACTCGCAGTCCACACGCCATGCCAGATTGTTCTTGGTGGTAGCCTTCATGTTGGGCTCCAGATCCTCGCCCAGCAGCTCTGCGAACTTGGCAGCGTGCTCAGCCTCTTCCCAAGCAGCCTTCTCCCAGTACAGGCCGATCTCGGGGTAACCCTCGCGGTGAGCAATGCGAGCCATGCACAGGTACATACCCACTTCGCTGCACTCGCCGTTGAAGTTAGCCATCAGCTGATCGAAGATGTACTTCTTGTCCTCTTCAGAGATGTCGGGGTTGTTCTTAACAGTCTGTGCGTAAACGCCGTACTCATGAACGGCAGCCAGCTTCTGCTCGCCCTTCTGCTCCACGAACTTGGAAGCGGGGACCTTGCAGACGGGGCAAGCGAAATCGGCTGCCAATTCATCGGCGGTGTGAACATAACCACAAACAGAGCATACAAACTTTTTCATATTATTTTCC
>JAZRLE010000020.1:0-46578 GCA_045646665.1 Faecousia sp.
CGGTTGCTGCGGTGATTTTGTTCATGTACCATCTGTCGGCAGTAGCTGTATCTTCAATAGTCTGCCAATAGATGGGTGCATCGCCGGCATTCATTTCCACATAGGTAGATGTGCCGGGAACTACATAGTTCAGACGGATGGAGGGCTTGGCTTCTGTTTCGGTGTCTTCTGCCAGAACTGTCAGAGGCAGCATGCCGGCGACCATACACAGAGCCAGAAGTAAAGCGAGGATTCTTTTCTTCATATTGGTTGCTCCTTTTCGTTAATTTTTGGGGATTGTGCGTTCCGTTTTGTCATACACTTCGGATCTTTGCCACCTTTGACCCCTTTGCGTATAACTACACAAAGTAATTATAGCAGAGTGAATTCAAGTTTTCAATAGGAAAAAAGAAATTTTTATAAAAATATTGAGGAGGACAATATGTTGTGTCAGATGCGCTTATTCGCCCTTTATGTGGGGCCGTTTTCCGTAACAACGGAAATACCCTTGTGCTTTTTGCGCCCCTGTGCTATAATATCCGCGACATCTTTCTGATTCGGGAGAACGCGATGAAAACCTTACTGCATATCTGCTGCGCCCCCTGCGCCAACCAATGCGTTGCCACCCTACGCGAAGAAGGCATAGAGGTGACCGGCTACTGGTACAATCCCAATATCCACCCCTTTACAGAATATCGCGCCCGGCGGAACTGCTTAAGGGAATATGCCGCAAGTGTGGCGCTACCCCTTATAGAGCACGACCAATATGCTTTGCGCCCCTTTGTGCGGGAGGTAGCGGAGGACATTGCACACCGCTGCATCAAGTGCTATGAAATGCGCCTGTTCCGGACAGCGCAAACCGCTAAGGAGCTGGGCTTTGACAGTTTTACCTCCTCCCTGTTCATCAGTCCCTATCAGAACCACGAGCTGATGCGGGAAGTTGCCCAGCGGGCAGCGGACGCCTACGGTGTGGAATTTCTCTACCGGGATTTCCGCACTGTGTTCAAGGTCGGACAGGAATATGCCCGGGAACACGAATTCTATATGCAGAAATACTGCGGCTGCGTATTTTCAGAGGAAGAGCGGTACTTAAAGAAAAACAAAATCATTCCCTAGGAGGATGACTATGCAACTGATCGTACCCTGCCTGTTTGGCTTAGAGGGACTTGCCGGCGACGAGCTGCGGCGAATGAAAATGGAAAATGTCCGGGTGGAGGACCGCCGTGTCCTGTTTACCGGTGATGAAAATGCTTTGGCAAAGGCAAATATCTGCCTGCGCACCGGCGAACGGGTGATGGTGGTGCTGGCACAATTTGCGGCAAAGACCTTCGAGGAGCTGTTCCAAGGGGTGCTGGGCGCCAATCTGGAAGACTATATTCCCGCTGACGGACAGTTTCCGGTGAAGGGTCACTGTCTGAACAGCCAGCTGATGAGCGTTTCCGACTGTCAGGCCATCATCAAAAAAGCAGCCTCCCGCCGTTTGGGCGAAAAATACGGCATCAGCTGGTTGCCGGAGACCGGCACAAAGTTCCAGCTGCACTTTACCATCTTAAATGACCAGGTAACCCTGTCGCTGGACACCTCCGGACAGGGTCTGCACAAGCGCGGCTACCGGGCCATCGGCAACGATGCACCTCTGCACGAAACCCTGGCTGCCGGTATGATTCAGCTGACCCGTTTCCGGGGCAGAGAGTTTTTCTGGGATCCCTTCTGCGGTTCCGGTACGATCCCCATTGAGGCAGCGCTGATCGCCAAGAATCGTGCGCCGGGCTTAAACCGCACCTTTGCGGCAGAAAACTATCCCTGGATGCCCAAATCCGCTTGGGAACTGGCAAAACAGGAAGCCCGGGATTTGGAGTTTTCCGGCAACTATCGCATTATGGGCTCGGATAACGACCCCACCTGCGTATCCTTGGCATTTGCCAATGCCCGGAAAGCCGGTGTTTCCGATTGTGTCACCTTCAAAGACGGCGATGCCACCAAAATGAGCCTGCCGGCAGAGAGCGGTATTCTGGTGTGCAATCCTCCCTACGGCGAGCGGATGATGGAACAATCCAGCGCCCAGCGGCTCTATGGAGCATTGGGTCGGCATCTGAAATTTGCCAATGACTGGAAGCAATTTGTCATCACCTCCGAGCCGGAATTTGAGCATTATTTCGGTCGCCGGGCAGACAAAAAGCGCAAATTCTACAACGGCAAAATCAAGTGCGATTACTATATGTTTACGGACAATTCCAGGAGAAAGAAATGAAACACCTGTTTATTGTGAACCCCGCTGCCGGTAGCCGGAATCAAACCGAAAGCTACCGCAAAAAGATTGCCGCCGCCTGCGAAGGAAGAGGCATTGACTATTCTATTGAGGTATCCGCCGCCCCCGGACACTGCAAAAAGATCGCCCGCCGGGCAGCCGAGACCGGGGAGGAATACCGCATTTACTCCTGCGGCGGCGACGGCACAATGAACGAGATCGTCTCCGGTGTGGCAGGGTATAACAATGTGGCCGTGACTATGTTTTCCGGCGGCAGCGGAAACGATTTCGTGCGAATCTTCTCGGAGCCGGAGGCTTTCCGGGATTTAGACCGGCTGCTGGATGCAGAGGAGGTCACCTTTGACCTGATCCGCTGCAACGAGGATTACAGTCTGAACATCTGCTCCGTGGGTTTTGATGCCCGGGTGGGAACGGATGTGGCAAATTACAAGCGCCTTCCCCTGCTCAGCGGCTTCCGGGCATATGCGGCATCGGCGGTGGTGAATACCATCCGGGGTGTCAGCGAGCATTACATCGTGGAGGTGGACGGTCACCGGTTTGACGGCAAATTCACCCTCATTTGCGCCTGCAACGGCAGATTTTACGGCGGTGGCTTCAATCCCGTGCCGGAGGCTGATCCCACAGACGGAAAAATGGAAGTTCTGGTGGTGGACAAGGTCTCCCGACTGGGTGTTGCCAAGCTCATCGGCATTTACAAAGCAGGCAAATATGCCCAGCTGCCCAAGCTTGTGCATCATTTCTCCACCGACCACATCAAGATCATCTGTGACAAGCCCACTCCTGTGAATCTGGACGGCGAGCTGCGGATGGCAGACACCGTGGATTTCCGCATCGCGGAGGAAAAAGTGCGGTTCTTCTACCCCAAGGGGCTTACTTGGCAAACCCTGCCCCAAAAAGAACCTGCAACTGTATAATATACCCCCCGGGTGTGCTTTCACGCCCGGGGGTTATTTCTATCTTTTGTGTCTATTTATCTAATATAAATCAATCTTTTCTCGCCAAAACCGCAAGCAGCAGATCCCAAAACGGCTGCACCTGGTCAATGAACAGGGTTTCCTCGGGCGTATGGAAATCCACCGCCGTGGGCTGAATACCAACTGCATCCATATCCGGAATCTGTCCTATCAGAACATTGGCTTCAATGCTGGCATGTAAATGCAGTATTTTGATATCCTCGCCGAACAGTCTGCGATGCTCCTCAGCAAAACGGTTCTGCATCACGCAATTGTCACTTCCCGGCCAGGCGGTAAATTCGTGCTTGATGACCGCCCGGAAGCCCAGCATACGCAGCAATTCTTCTGTGCGGTAATACCAGAGCTCTCCGACGGAATTGTCAAGACTGCGAACGGAAAAGCTTGCCGTGAATTTTCCCACCGTCAGGGAGATCTTGCTGAATGTGCTGGAGGTAATGATCAGGCTCAGATCGTCCGCATCGCTCTTTCTGACACCGGTGTGCAGCAGGAACATTAACCGAATGATGTTGGCAGAATCCTCGGCAGAGAGGATCGTTTTGGTCTTTTCCTGCGCCGAAACCGCAAGCGCCAAATTCGGGTCGGTTTTCCCATACCGCCCGTTGATATCACAGAATTGCGTTTGCAGCAGACTTTCCGCCTCTGCGACCCGCTCTGCCGGAACGCTGGCATAGACTTCACAGGAACCGTGAATAGAAGGACCTTCGGCTATGACCTCACCTAAGTATACCGGCATCTGACGGCTGAGCATAAACAGCAGTTCGCCCATAATGTTGATGCAGCAAGCGCGATTTTTATGACTCAGGATGCCTGCGTGTCCGCCCAATCCGCCAAACAGCCGCAAGTGCAACTGCGTCAAGCCCTCTTCGGTGCAGCTCTGAAACTTTTTCTCAACGGAAACCATTTTCGCACCCACGGCGCTGACACATATCTCATGGGAGCTGCCGGCATCCAAATTGATCATTCGCCGGGATTGGATCACGCTTAAATCCGCATTGTGAATACCGATCAAGCCGGTTTCTTCCTCCACGGTACAGAAACACTCCAGCGCCGGGTGGGCAATGGTGTCATCGTCCGCGATCGCCAGCATAGTGGCAATGGCAACGCCGTCATCGGCACCAAGGGTGGTGCCTTTGGCTTTCAGTTCGTTGCCACACACGCAAAGCTCCAGCGGATCTGTTTCCAAATCAACGGTTGCTGTCGCGTCTTTTGCCCATACCATATCCATATGCCCCTGCAAAAGAACGGACGGCTCGTTTTCATATCCCGGTGTGGCAGGCACCCGAAACAAGATGTTGTTCATCTCGTCTTTCATACATGCCAGTCCCCGCTCTGCGGCAAAATTTTCGAGAAATGCCGCGATTCTTTCTTCGTGACCGCTGCCGTGGGGAATCCGGGTGATTTCTTCAAACCATTTGAAAAAGCCCTTGGGCTTCAGATTTTCCAAAGTATAACGCATATTGATCAACCTCATCTATTTTTCTTTCTGCTGCTTGCTGAGGGTCACGAGGATCGTGGCTATCAGCACCACAACGATACCGATACAGCTTCGCAGGGTCAGCCGATCGCCCAGGAACAGAAAATCGGCAATGGCAACGACAATGAGCTCGATGGAGCCTAAAATAGAGGTATACACAGAACCGATATGCCGGATTGCCAGTGTCAGGCAGAAGCTGGCGAGGATTGTACCCAAACCGCTCAGAGCCAAGCCCAAGACAGATTGGAAGGATACATCAAATGTCAACTGATTGGTCACCAGGATATACAGCAGCAAAAAGACCGTGGAATAGCAGGTTTTCAGCGTCACATATACCGTGGCATCCATGGCTGCCAAGTGCTGATGCTCCGTCCACAGGAAGTAGGCTGCGTAGACAACGGCGGAGGCAATTGCCAACAGAATACCGATATATGCCTTATCCGAGTCCAGACTGCCGCTGCTCAAAAGCATCACACCTAACAGTGAAAGGAGCATTGCCGCAACATTTCCCCTTGGATTCCGGGATTTTTCTCCTGAATTTCCCAAAAACGCGGCTATATGCGCTTTTTGCAACCCCCCGACCCCTGAAAAAAACGAAATATAGGAGTATATTTTGGCATTTTCTATTCCCCGTGGGCAGGAATTGTGATACAATAACAATGATCCCAATATTTTACCGCTTTCCGGGAGGCGCCTATGGAAAAAATACAATTCATATGGAGCGGCGAAACCGAACTCCCTGTCGGCTGGGTGCTACAGCCCCACTGCCACGATTTCTTTCACCTGGCATATGTCCGCACAGGTCAGCTCATCTTCTGCGCTGATAAACTGGACTATCCTCTGACGGAGGGCTCTGCGATTCTACTTCCTCCCGGCGTGGTTCACACTGTGCCCGAAGACACCCACAGAATTTATGGTCGCCCTTACAAAAGGCGCCGACAGCCCGTTTCAAAAATACTATACAGAATATTTGGATCTGAAACGCTACCCCATCCAAGAGTCTCTCCGGTATATGCGGGAATTGGGGGCGGTAGCACAGGGGACGGTTCTGTTGTCTCCTCCCCCAAAAAACGGAACTAAATAACCATTGCGGATTCACTCCCTCAACAGGAAAGTGCGTCTGTGACAAGCAAAGCAAGGCGATTCACCTTCCGGTGAATCTCCTTTTTCTGCAGTTGCCAAAATTTGTGTCATTTTCCGAAAAGAAACATTTATATTTTTGGTCGATCCGGCAAAGCTATGGTTGCGGAAAGAAAAGATGGTTTCTTCGGAAAACATCGCTTTCCGAGGAAACCACAAAAAAGGAGAGAAAAGTTATGAAGAACAACAACCAGATCAATGTTCCCCAGGCACGGGAAGCTATGGACCGTTTCAAGATGCAGGCTGCTTCCGAGGTCGGTGTTAACCTGACCAACGGCTACAACGGTCACCTGACCAGCCGTGAGGCCGGTTCTGTCGGCGGCCAGATGGTCAAGAACAATTGCCCCATACGAACGATGAAATTTACCCGCCATAATCGTATTGCAATAGGCCATATCCAAACCGTGCAATACATAGCAGCGATCACCGTATAAGCAAAGCCCGGCAGGTTAACCTGCCGGGTGTTATTGAAAATTTCTGGCAATACAACCACAATTTTTTAATAGAGGTGGTTACACAAAAAGGGTACGGACCATATGGTTCGAAGCCTTTTCCTTACATGTTTGCTTTCAGATATGCACTCAATTCGTCCACCCAGGTGCAGGTGTTGGTGCCGATTCTGCGGAATTCGCCATTGCGGCATTCTGCGACCTTTACAAAGCCGTTGTCGTTGTCATAGAATTCCGCCTCATCGCAATACGGCAACACTTTTGCCACGGCCTCCCAGCGACCTTCAAAACGCCTGGTTACATCGCCGTACGGAATGTTATGACCACCGCGTCTTACACGATTTTCGATTCGCTGCAGGCTTTCATCAACGGTATCCAATCCCACATAGAACAGGCGTACGCTATAACCTAATTCCTTGACCTCTTTTGCGGTTGCTTCTGTCTTGTAGCCGGATAGAGTCGTTTCTTGTGTGAAAGACAATCCTTTCTCAATGCATTCACGGATTTTTTTAAGAGCAGCTTTGCCGCCAGCAAGGGCGTTGCCGCCTAAATCAACGGTTATTTTATCCACATCAATGATTGTGCCTAAATCCGTAGTCTGTTCTTTTAATACACCAGTAAAACTGGACTTTCCCACGCCGTTCACGCCACCGACTATCGTGTATATCTTCATGTAATACCCTCCGATATCCAAGAGAACTTATATAACTATTTGTTATTTTACTACATTCCGTTAGCAATAGCAAGTGTTCTCTGAATTTTGGTGGAGTAGTTTACACTAGGTGTTTTTTAGATAAATTTAACCTCAAGTAAAGCAGATGTTGCTTTACCTCGCTATTTGTAAAGAAGGTTAAGTTTGTGTTGTGTGATCTAATTTCATTCTGGTTAGAATAAAAATAAGATCGAAAACACACCATCCAAAGAAAATGAGGCTGCATAGGACAGCGATTATTTCAGCTCGTATACATATTGCAATTGCTTTGTCGCCTAAAGTCAAAAACAGCATAATTAATGCTAATAGTATGGTTAGCATATTGGCAAGAATTCCAACAAATGCAGAGCGATAAATGTTATCCAAATAATTGTTTTCCCAAAGACGCTCGATCCTTTTATTAGGAATTGCAGAAATAAGAATACTTATCCCGGTGAACAAAAAACCGCCGATTGTTGCAGATGTAGCGATTAAGTTATATTGCAAATCGTTTCCTAAGAGAAAAACTTGATCAATATTAATTAGTTTTGACCTTGTTAACAAAAGAGGAAACAGAAGAGGGACAATCAAGACACCAACGAATTTTAGCCAATTAAGCAGTTTGGTCATATCACACATCCTTTGATTTGATTATAGTTTATGCGGAATATATCTAATCAAATCATCCTTATTAGCATTGTAGCATGTAGTTAAACTGACACAGAAGTCTTCAGGAGCTAACATAGAAATATCATCAACATCGAAAGCGACCTTTTTGGTTAGACTATGCTGAAGAAGATCATAAACCTGAGATTCTTCACCATCACCTTTTGCGTTTACCTTAAGTGCCTGTAAAGCGTTTCCGTGCTCCTCTTTGATTGCGGCAACAACCTCACCAACATCTGCTGGAGAATTGAAAATATTACGTAAACGTTTTGCGGAAAGCGTATATGTATACCCAACCTTTTTGATATTTTGGAGTTTATCAAAGGCAGTTCTGCCGACACCAATCCGGTCGCTCAAAGTTGTATCATCTGGTACAGCGACGGAGACAGTAATCTTGCTAGTACGTTTATTCTGGATCATCTCGATAATGTCTGAAGACATAATTGCGCTTAGACTACTGCTTGTTTTAAATTCATTTAATAGATAATGGTCAAACATTGCTCTAAGTGCACCGACTCGTGGAGCAATAGATAGGCTGATATGGCTGACTACACCAGTAGAGAAGTCAATTAAACAATATGTAAAGAGTTCTAATTTCTGGGACGGTGTCATTGGAACGGCAGATAATTCTAAAGTGGATTGATCGCGTAATGCGGTAGTATTTGCGTGGTTTTGATAACCGATACTAATAAAAGCAAGATGGTTATCAGCATTGTACTGAATTACCTCAACAACAAAATTAATATTGTTATAGAGAATTTTTTCTGCATGGTGGCCATTAGATAAAGTATTCATTTTGTTGTAAATATATTGAAAATTTTCTTCTATCCCAGAAAGATTAACCTCTCGTTTTTTGCCGTCATCTCCGGTTCTTTCTTGAGATACGTAATAAAAGGAAACTTTTCTTTGTATAGATGCCATCTTTCTCTCTCCTATCATATGTTTATTGTATAATTTGTGGAAGGCTCAGATGTTTTTGTGCGAACTCCAAGATAGTCTTCCAACATATGCCTATGCCTTAATGTAAGCTGCGTATCTGCACTATATCCCGGGATGATGCGTGGGAAAAGCTGATTGCCAAGCAAATAGCCATAATAATGTGCCAGCTTGGGGCCAACCGTTTCCAGGTGGCAGATGTAAGCTGTTATATCCGCATATCGTTCTTGTTGTACTGGTGTCAGTGAAGAGTAAAACTGCTCTTGCGTGCGCTCCGCATTTTGATAATCCGGCAATTGCTTCGCCATATTCTCCCGCAGATATGTCTCGGTATCTACATCCAAAAAAGTCCGGCCAACGGGGTTGATAAAATGGTCTAAATTTGCTTTAAGGCCGAGGAAATAGGAAAACAACACCATAGAACCGATTCGCTGATCAATGGCATTCACTACATCGGCTGCAGAGGGGAAGGTATCTTCCGCTAACTGCTTTTCCAACCAAGAGATTGTCTCATTAAAACGCACTAAGTCCTCAGCGAAGTCCTCAAAATTTTCTGCCATTACCTCCACTAGAGAAGCAACGATCTCCTTGTAGCTAACTTCCTCAAAAAACTTGTTTGCTGATAACATAATCAACATCCTTTCGTATAAGCGTATAGCATAAGGCTAATGCTATACGCTTATATTACTGTGGATGTTTTGCGAATACAGTCGAAGACTGTCGAATAATAATTTAAAAATTAGAAAGGAGACACTTTTTGTAATCTCCTTTCAGGGGAATTGCATTATACGAGGTTGCTAATGTAAGCGTTCAGAATATCCGAAGCGGTCTTGCGTTGATTGGGAGTCAGAACGAGTAGCTTTTCCGTGATTTCTGTACAGATATATTCCTTGCCGGAAGGCAGCTCGTCCCGTAACACATAATCAGCTGATACATCCAACGCATCGATGATTTTGATAAAGCTATTAAGACTCGGCATCTTGATTCCGCGTTCGATTTCACTGATATACACAACGCCAATCTCCGCCCGATCTGCTAAGTCCTGTTGTGTATATCCTTTGCTAATCCTGGATTCCCGAATCCGCTTGCCTAATGCTGCCCTTTCCAAAATGAAACCTCCGAAAACACCTTTTAAATTAATATGTTTCATTGAGACAAAAGGTGACATCTTTTTTTAGAAATTATTTTCTTTTAGATCCCGGGCGGACAACCCTTGCGTATTCGAAGAGATCCCAGTTAAGTTTCTGTCCACATTGGTCACAAAAGAACACATACTCTCGCTCAAGGGCACTTTCACATCTTGGGCATAGTGGGTAGGCGGTATTGTCCGCATAAACGATTATCTTACTTACAGGCAACGGAATCCTGTAGGACACTGCTTTGATAAACAGGCGTGTGGTGTACTTTTGCTCCGCAATAGGGATTTCTAGTTTGCTTTTCATAAATTACTCCTCTTCTGCCGGGAAGCCAACAGGGATTCCAACAGAAGGTGGAGTGGGGAGTATAAAACACAATGAATTGATGTACAAACTGCAGAATCATCTGCCAGTTTCTGGCGTTGTATTTCTGTTTCGTGTGCTATCGCAACAAAAATATATGTGATACGAAAGTTATAAAGTGACACTGTTTTCCAATTATCCTTGCAAAAATTGATAGAATTTGGTAATATATTGGGGAGAAATGGAAGGAGGTGTCGGCCAGAGATGAATCCAAAATATAGCGAACATATAGAAATGCTCTATCTTGAAATGTACGATATGATGATTTGTTATGCGCGGTGCTCCTTTGCGGAAGAATCGCTGGCAGAGGAGGCAGTTCAGAACACGTTCCAAATTGCCTGTCAGAAACCAGACCAATTATGTGAAAGTGTAAATCCCAAAGGTTGGTTGGTAAACACACTGAAATTTACGATCCGCAATATGAAGCGCAGCAGAGAAAGTGCGCGGCAACTTCTGTCTCTGATGGAACAAGACGAGTCCGTTACATATTCAGAGGACAGGCTGCCTTTACAGCTTATGTATGAGGATGTTTCAGATTCGGAAGAATTCAAACTCCTGGTAGAAATGGCTATAGAGGGCAAATCTCACTTAGAAATGGCGACTGCCCGTGGGATTTCAGTTGATGCATGCAAAAAGCGCGTGCAGAGAGCCAAAGAAACCTTACAAAAGAAAATAAAACAAGGTGTCACCAAGTGACATGCTAAGTACACATACAGGTGAAAGGAGGAACCCAGATGTCCGAAAATCAAATCCGCGGAATCAGCGACCTGTCATACTGCGATACTATGACAACGGAAGAGCTTGAGGAAATTCTGCGGTTAGATGCAGAAATGCCCGAGAGGCAGGAATCGGATACAGAGAAGATTCTTTATATAATGGAGGTACTGGCAGAAAGAAAAAGAAATACCAGTCACACCGGAAAAACAGCACTCGAAGCATTTGGATCGTTTAAACAAAACTATATGCCTAAAACAGATAATACTGCTCCCATCAAGGTCAAAAGCAGATGTCCCCGCTGGGTGCGCAGCTTGACCGCTGCCGCGGCAGTGCTGGCAATTTTACTTGCCGGCTCAGTAACTGCCAAAGCCTTCGGCTTCAATGTTTGGAAAGCTGTTATTCAGTGGACACAGGAGACATTCCATTTTGGAAATTGGGGTAATTCTGATCCCAAAAGCAATCTATCCTATAAATCCCTCCAAGAAGCGATGGAAAAAGGCAATACACCTGCATGGTTAGCTCCCACGCATATCCCTCATGGATTTATATTGGTGGATATTACAGTTGAACGGACACCGTTAAAGAATGTATATACAGCTATATATACAAACGCAGAAAAGGATATTGTAATTACTGTACAAGACCATTTGAGCGAGGACCCATATTATGTAGAACAAAGTGAAGGTTTATTGGAAGAATACGAAGTTTCTGGAATTATTTATTATATTTTCTCTGATATTGACCTAATGAAAGCTAAGTGGCTAACAGATTCCTTTGAGTGCAGCATTTCCGGTAATATAACAATCGAAGAACTAAAAACAATGATTGATTCTATTGAGAAAGGTTAGTGCTCTATGAATAACAAGAAAATCCGCAGTGCCTTCAGAATTACTGCATTGGTGTTGGCGATTGCTCTGCTCCTTCCTATTGGTGTATTGGCTGCAGAAGCAAGATCTAGCCTTTATCTGGATTCCTATGGTGCATATGTATATCGAGCAGGCTGGGGAAAAATACAAGTTTGGTTTACTGTTACTGGGACAGGCTATATGGATGAGATTGGCGCACTGGAAATTCAATTATACGAGTCCAAGGATAATGAAAACTGGACTTGGGTAAAAACGTTCGGTTACTCAGACAATGATGGCATGCTTGTATATAACGACTATACACATACCGGTCACATTGAATATAACGGAACAATTGGCCGCTATTACAGGGCGTATGTTTGTGTCTGGGCCGGTGAAAACGGTGCAGGTGACACCCGCTATTTCTGGACAAGCTCTGAAAAAGCAACTTTATTCGCAGAATAAAAATATAACCACTCTAAGCTGAACTAGCTTAGAGTGGTTATGTTTTTACGTAATCAAGCAAGATATCCAAGCTTCATCGTTTGCGTTTTGTAAGCACAACAACTCCTATGATGCCTGCAATCACAATAAAACCCAGTAATGCAGATCCCTCAGACTCTTCTGTGTCTACATCGGATTCTGTTTCTGTAGGATTGTCTTGGGGTAGTACCGAGATGCCAGCAGTAGAATCAGTGGGACTTTCAGACGGTTTATCTGTAGGGGGTTCAGTAGGTTTTTCCAATATCTGCAAAGTTATTTCCGCAAAGGTATCTTTTTGCGTTGCTTTAATTACAACTTCACCGGCTGCATGAGCAACAATATTTCCGTTCTTATCAATTGTGGCAATCTTCTCATCACTTACAGACCAAGTTATCTTTTGATCGGCTGCATTCTCAGGAAAAATCGAAGCACTTATTTTCCCCGTTTCTCCAACGGTCAGCGGTCCATCACATTTTATTTCTATGCGTTCAGCGAGAATCTCTGTCACTTTGATAGTAACTTGATCCTCTTTGCCATTGAAGGTAGTAGCTGTAATGGTGGCTGTTCCAGGGCCTATGGCTGTGGCAACGCCGTTTTTAATAGAGATGACTTTAGAGTCGCTACTTGCCCAACTCACCTTTGTGCTGCAGGCATCAGAAGGACTGACGTCGCCGGTAAGGGTCGTTTTTTCACCAATAACAAGGGTGGTTCTTTCTGCGCTAACTTTAACAGATGTGGGGAATGTATCTGTATACGGGCAATAGCCACTTGTATGTAAATGCGCAGGATAGCCGCCGCAATGATAATGATAGCTTCCAAGTCCACTCGCATTTTTGTTGTCCTTGTGTCCGCCATTGCTGTCAGTTCTGCCACTATGGGCGGAAACTGTTACAACCAAACAGAGTGCAACAAGTAAACTTATCAATGCTTTTCTCATGTTTTTCTCCTCTTTCTTTTTATGGATTAATTACTTTACCAACACTTGGAACAGGCAGTATATCCTCGATTGACCGCCACAGATTGTGTGACTTGCGTAGGATTTTTCATGTTGCTGCAGGTGGATTTGCTGTGGTATTTCGTTCCTGTTTTAGGGATCCACACCAGCTGTTCAGAGAGGGTAGGCGAAGGTTGTGTTTCCGGGGCAGCCGGTTGTGTGGGTTTCTGCTGACTGGTTGAGTTGTTGCCAATACCGCCAAATACATCTGCGTTGGCATTTTTCCTTACGCTGAAACTGACCGTTGTGCCGTCAGATGTACAATAGATATCTCCCTGCAAATCGGTTCGGAACACCTTGACATCTGCATCACGGAGACGGCTCAAGGTGTTTTCTGTTGGATGTCCATAGCTATTGCCGGAGCCTACGGAGATTACTGCATACTGGGGCATAATTTCACGGAGGAATGGATAAGTGGTACCGGTATCACTGCCGTGGTGACCCACTTTCAGGACAGTTGCGTTCAGGTTGGCACCAGAATTCAGTATCACCTGCTCGGCCTCGCGTTCAGCATCCCCGGTAAACAAGAAGGATGTCTGGCCGTAGTCGATACGGAGAACAATTGAAGTGTTATTGGCATCGCTATCACCGTTCACGCCCAGAATTTTTACGGCTGCACTGCCTAATGCGTATGTGTCACCAACTTTTGGAACGGTAATTCCGCCGCCTTTTTGGTTGGCATATTTTGCAAAGTCAGAAAAAGCGTTACTTGAAAAGGTTTTGACCGGGCAAAGAGTGAGGGCTGCGGTAGTGTAGTTGAATGCGCCGGGCAGGCCACCGATATGGTCCTCGTGCGCGTGAGTACCAACTACTATATCCAGCTTTTTGACGCCTGCCTTTTGTAATACAGAATAAATGACATTGGAATCAGCCTTGTTGCCACCGTCAATCAGCATATAATGGCCATCACATTCTACTAAGGTAGAGTCAGCCTGACCCACATCGATAAAATGAATGCTAAAAGTGGAACCGGTATTGGTCGATGGCGTGTCAGGATCTGATATAGTTTCGTCTGTGGAGGCGTCTTCAACCGTGGGATTTTCGGTGGTATCGAGTGTGCTTTCTTGTGTGCTTCCAGTCGAATTATTAGATGTTTCAGCGATGTTGTTTGTTGAATGTGTGCTACTTTCCGATGGTAAGCCTACACTGTCTCCACCACATCCTGTGAGGGATAGCACCATACTCAAAGCAAGGAACAGTGCAAATATTTTCTTCATAACATTTCTCCTTTTGAATAATCTCGGCTGGTTCATATGTATATACTGCTTACATCTTTTCTATCAGTGTAAATATCGCGTCTTGCTGATCGGCTGTTAGTTTAGACCAATTCTCTAAAAGCATCTTTTGCGATTCAGTTAAGGAAACCGGGGAGTCTCCCTCAGCAAACAATTGAGAAAGTGTAATACCAAAAGCAGTGCATATTTTTTCTAACGAAGCGACTGTGGGAACCATATTTTTGCGATACCATGAGGAAATAGTGGATTGGGGCAAACTGGACTGCTCTGCCAATTGATACTCCGTCCAACCGCGTGCCTCCCGATAGGTAGAGATTGTAGAAAGAATGTCTTTCATTGTAGATCCCCCACGTTCTTGTCTTTTTCGTTAATTATACTTCGACGTATCGTTGTGTTTTAATCATATGAACCGTAATAAATTAACGATAAATGCAACTAAAATAAGATGTCACGAAGAGACTTCTTCGTGACATCTTATTTTAAAGTTTTATTTTACTTCAAAGAAATTTGTAATGGGTATGCTAAAAGATTCAATTCTCTTCCAACAGAACGCTTTCGTCCACGGGAAGGATTTAGTTTGTTTGCTTGTATTGTTATATACCCTATCATTCAGCGGAGAAGGAAAAACTATTAATTATTTGTCACTATTTATCGAAATCGATACATATAGTGTAGTAGGCAATCACTAAAAGAATTTGGGCAGGGGGATTTATATTATATTTAAAATGCTGTTTTATATGCAATAATTACAGAGAACAAATAGAAAGAAGGAAAAATTATGCCGAAAGTAAGTTTTGTTGAAAGTCGTATTTGTAATATTGAAGGATTTCAGGTTCATATTATGGCATCGGATAAGGATGTGCGTGGTGACAAACAATTACCCAAACAGTACGAAGCAGACCGTGCCTTAAAGAACACCGCTACAGTAAGCGCATGGAAACAATTGAGATTTTATAAACAGTTTCCTGGATATGAAGTAAATGTTCTGTATGCGGATGGCACTGTTGCTCGTGGCAATACGACATTGGGTAGGGTACGAGATTCTTATATGGATGATGCGATCTAATTTTTACAATGTTGTATCTTAATTAATAGAATAGCAATAGTAGATAGGACAAGGTTTGGCAGTCGGTAGTGAATGGCCTATATTGTTTTTCCGCGCTTTTAAAAATATACGTTTCATATTTAATCAATAATTAGGAGGTCTTAATATGAGTTGGCATCTTAAACGTTTTTCCCGCGATATGATTGATGAAATCGCAAGAAATCCTGGTAATTACGATACACAGGATATCCGCAGAGCCGCAAAAGAAGCTGAGTATCATTATCTTGATGATACTTATGGTTGCGACATTGAATGGATGACCTTGGTACAGTTGAAATTAAACGAGGCCCTCCGAAGCCGTGGAGAGTCGCCGGTTTGATTAAAGCTAACATGAGCCGTATAGATTCCTAAACCAGTATTCACGCCCTTTAAATCCCGGACTCACTCCGGGATTTTCTTGTTTACAAGACTTTATTTCCGTGCTACAATATTTTTGCGACACAAACTGAATAGCTTTGCTGATAGGTGTGCATTTTTATTTTGGTAAAAATGCATGCCCGTTTTCGCATACCTGTCGGTAAAGTGGAAGTTTGTGTCGCAGCAAATTGGGCCGTGCGTTTTTCGGTGCGCAGTTTCGGCTGCGCACTTTTTTATTTCAAAACTTTTTTGGAAAATTTTCGAAAATAATGAACCGGTCGAGCTTTCTATGTGTCTAATAATTATCAGGACACAAAGGAGGCAGATATGACATTCTTTGAACTGGTCAAGCAATGTTTGCAAAAAGAAGCTGTTCGGACTGAACCGGACAAACAGTTTACTATCCAAAAAGTATTAAAGGAGTTTAATGAAAAATGGAAAAACAAATGAATACCCGCCGATGTGACATACTTGTGGTCCTCTTGCTGATTATTAGTATCTGTGTTTCTCTCGCGGGATGCACCGTTGCCCAGGATGTTTCTGATCCTACCGGTGAATCCATTGCAACTGAAATTCCAAACACCACAAGCGAAGATCAAATCCCGGAAGAAACCAATTCTGTAACTGTTCCGGACAAGAGCGAATCCACCCCGCCCAAAACAGAAACTGTCCCTACTGAAATCATCCATGTTCACAATTATTCTAGCAAGGTTACTGCACCTTCTTGCGCAGTGGGCGGGTATACAACCTTCACCTGTAGCTGTGGGGACACCTATACTGCGGATCACACGGATGCCGTTGGTCATAACTACAGCGAGAAAATTACTGTTGCCACCTGTACCGAAATGGGTTATACGACTTACACTTGTTCCGTTTGCGGCAATTCCTATACTGCAAGCAAAACCAATTCCACGGGACATAGCTGGGGCAGCTGGACAGTCACCAAAGAACCAACCACTACTGCCGAAGGTCAGGAACAGCGCATCTGCAAGACCTGCGATAAAACCGAATCCCGTAACATTGAAAAGCTTGCTTATGAGAGCTTCACCGGCTCCATCGGCAATTACAATTCTCACAACCTGGCATATACCGATTGGAAGGGTGATACTGAACAGGCGGCATTTATTGAGGAATACACCATCGGAAAGAGCGATAAAGCTCTGAGTGATCTTGCAGCCCAGTTTGAGAAAGTCTATGGCTTTGCTCCCAGCTTGGGAGATAAATATCGCTGCACTGCTTCCTGCAACAGGCTGGGTACATATATGGTGGAGGGTTACTCCGAACCTCAAACGGTATATCACTACACAATCACAGATAAGACTTATATCTACATTACCAATGAAATGTACAAGGTTTATGTTCAGCAGTGCGCTGATGGGTCTGTATGGGTCGGATATTGTATCTATGGTACGATGGATACCCTTGGCACCGAACGCAACAAGGCCAATGTGAAAGCCCTGGACAAGGAAATGTATGCAACCTTTGAAGAATTGATCGGCCTCAGCCGAAGTGAGATGAATGCCCACAAGGAGCAGCTGGAACTCAAGATCGGCTATATCTCCGAAGCCGGCACCGTGAGAAGCGTACATTCTGATACACCTGTTCAAGTCCTGTATATTTACTGCCGTGGTTTTGCTTACTGTGATAATAATTCCTAAATATGTATAATGATCCCGAAGGGAGTTTGAAAATGGAGAAAGATAGAATAGAATCCCTTGTCAATCGTGCACAAAGCGGTGACTTGCAGGCAATGGAAAAATTACTGGAGGTCGCGCATACATCTGTTTCCTATCAATGCCGGAAGATGATGCCACGCCAAGAGGATGCTGAAGATTTAACACAGGAAGTCTTATTGGCAGTCTATCAAAAAATTGATACGCTAAAGGAAGCAAAGGCGTTTTGGAGTTGGCTGAACCGCATTACCGCCACGCACTGTATGAATGCACTGAGCCGCAATCATGTAGACCTGCAGTTTGCAGAGGATGAAGACGGCCATAGCGTTGTGGATGATTTGGAAGTGCTGGACGAGCATTCGATCCCCGATAAAGCACTTGACAATGCTGAAACTGCCCGGATGATCGACGAGATCGTATCCGGTCTTCCGGAAGCACAGCGAATGTCCACGCTCTTGTATTATTACAATGAAATGAGCGTGAAAGAAATCGCTCAGATTATGAATGTGCCGGAGAACACTGTTAAAAGTCGTCTTAATCTTGCCAGAAAAGCAATCAAGGATAAGGTCCTGGACTACGAAAAGCAGGGTGTCAAGCTATACAGTGTCTCTATTTTGCCGTTCCTTTGGTATTTCCTTCGTACAGCGGCAGAAAGCCAAGCCAATACCGGTGCTGCTGCCGCTTGTGCATCGGGTGTTGTCACAACTGCTACGGTTGCAACTACAACAGCAGCAACAACAGGAGCAACGGTCACGGGAGCTGTTACAACTGGAATAGCGGCAAAAATTGCGGCGATGCCTATAGTTACAAAGATTATATCCAGCATTGTTGCGTTAATTATAACAGCCACAGCTATTATAGGGATAACCAACGTGCTTTCTTCAAGAGAAGAAGATATTTCGCAGAATCCCAACGAGAGTACCGAAACATCAACCTTAAGTTCGGATACAGATTTGCCAAAAGAGGATTATACCAATTATTACTTAATAGATCCCTTTGAAGCTATTGAGTATATATGTTATGTAGAAGAAAGCAAATCGTTTATTATTAGGCAAACGGATAATTACGCAAAAGAATATGATAATGGTTGGAAGATTAATAACATTGGCAAACGTGATGACGGTAGCATCTATATAAGTAGAGCTGGAAGTGTTGATAACGATGATTATGGTTACTTTTTTGTGAATGAAGACAGTTATAACGGCAACGAAGTAACCGTAAAATTTGTACTTTCAAAAGATATCATTGGCGAATATAAAAATTTTGGTGTTAATATTGCAGATACCGAAAAAGCGTTTGTTGTCACCAAAGGTGAGTATGTAAAAGATGCGACAACTTTGGAATCGTTATCTCTTTATGACATTAAAGGATTTAAGCGGGGCTGTCGAGTATTTTTCTGGGGTGATAAAAAGGATGCAGTCTCAGATACAGAAAATCTATTTGAATTTGTAACGGAGCACGATTGGTCGTCTATGACAAATACAACTGGTTGCTCGATATATTACTATAAAAACTTAATTATGACTGAGCAAGGCGAAGTTATCACTCAGGGTAATGGTACCACAATTTATAACTCACAGATGCATGGCAGTGATGAGGCATTTGTTTCCATTGATGACTATATTTCCACTTATTATACAAGATGGATTTCTCAAATTGAACTGATTGATTATTAAGTTGAAGATACATATATTACGGCAACAAAAAATATTTCAAAATAACAACTAATAATTTTCGATTTTTAAACCTTTTTTAGAACGCAATCGTCTATAAAGTATGAGTAATTGATGGATTCAATTTCTACGGAAAATAAAGGAGAAATATATATGAAAAAGCAAATCAAAAATATTATTACCATAGTTCTTATGTTGGCATTGGCGGCGGGTTTTACCGGCTGTTCCGGTGGCAAGATTGATCCGGCTGAATATCTTTCTAAGCCTGAGTTCTCCGGTTGCAATGGCTACGGCAAAGCCTATGTAGCCTTTGACGAGGAAGCACTGATTACGAAGTTGATCGGCGAGGAGTCTGCTTCTATGTCCGATTCCTCCATTGAGTGGCTGATGCTGTATGAGAAGTATAGCGAGAACATCACCTGTGAGTATACCCGTGAAAGCCTATCCAACGGCGATACCCTCGTTGTTACGATCACTGCGACTGGCGATGCTGCCGAAAAGGTTAAGAATGCGGAAGTAAAGTTCACCGTCGAAGGTCTGCCCGAAGTGGAGCATGTGGACATCTTCAAGGATGTTGAACTCCAGTTTTCTGGAATCTCTGGTGAAGCAATGGCTAAGCTCACCCTGACTGGAAGCGGCGATCTATTCAATGCCTGCAAGTTCAATATCGAGCCTAATTATGGCCTGAAGAACGGTGATACGGTCACGGTGACGATTGCGAATAAAGACAACCTCCTCGACAAGTTCTGTGCCCTTCCAAAAGAAGAATCCAAAACCTTTACTGTGTCTGGTTTGGAATACTATGCCACTGCCAAGGATCTTCCTATGGATGTTGTGAAGCAGATCGGCGCACAGTTGGTTTCCGAACAGCAAACGAAAAATGACGAAGATCCCAATTTTACTTACTCAGATGTGGAACTATATGGAATTTTCTTCCTTGAAGGCAAGGAAGATGCATGGGCTGATGAAAACCAACTTCACTTTGTAACCTATTACAATATGCTCGAAAGCAATGGTGAAGTGAAGTACTCTTACTATACACCGTTTTACATTAAAGATATTTTGGTGTCGGCTGATGGCAGTATTTCTCTGCAACGTGATGACTGTGTATCTCTTTACTTCTACGATACCGCGGAAGCTTACACCGAAAAATACGAGGACGATTACGATATTACCAAGATTGGATAATACCTGCAACAGAAAGGAATGGAGTTTTCATGCGCCGAAGATTAACTAATAAGATGCAAGGTAAGGCTCGGAAACCTTATAAAGAAAAGGCAAGTTTACAAAGCTTGCTCAAGATCATTAAGGAAATACACCTAAATTGGCTCGATTGTTTCACCTTTTCAATCCATTCCTTGCTAGGTGCAATTATTCTGCCTTTGACATTCAAGCTTATAATCGAAACATTGACAGAGCTTGCACGTACCTTGGCACTTGAATATATGGAAAGTCTTGCACCAGTATTTGAACGCTTTTTGCACATATTCCAGTATGCTCAGTGGCCATTGTTTGCTATAATCGTTGCGGTTTATTGGTTCCGCTGTAATGTGAAAGCTTATAATTATTCTTTTACACAGTCAATGGGGGTGAAAATACGAAAGCAACTGGATGAGTCAGATGCACTCATCTGTCCCAGATGTGGAAAGACTATGAGCCTTCAAAGATTTACTGAGAAAATTAGAGAGCAAACAGGTGAACGCGAGGAATATTACACAGAAGAAGTTGGGTTTGGAAAGAACAAGGATACATATACAGCAAAAAGAATAGTCCCTGTGTATTCTGACGTTGAATATAAGCGGCAGTATGCAATTTGTGAAAATCCGTATTGTATGTACAAAGACAAGCGTCCGTCAAAAAGTGATGTTGGATTGTACAAGTTTGCAGAAATGCCTTATAAGATATCTGACACTATCAATTATGCAGTCAGAACGAAGGCAACGACCAACCAAGCGGCAGGTGATATTCGGCAGTATTCCCGTGGCGTTTCGCTGCTGGGTCATCTTGTAATCTGCATTACAATGTTCGCCATATGTGCGGCTGGTGATCTGCCCTGCCTAACTTTCCTGGAACGGCAAAATGATCTCTCTGCATTCCTCATCTGCCTGGGTATAACAGAGGGCGTTGTCCTATGCTTAAGTGCTGTTTCCCAAATCATCATTCATGTGCGTTACAGAAAGCAGACTAATGATTACATTGAGATTAAAAGTCAGACCAAAGACGGTGCAACATTTGTTTTACCAGACGGCAGTGAGTTCCACGCAAACACTGACCGTCGCCTACAAAATATGTATGATATGTATTTTAATCAGGATAATACGGGTGACAATTCTTCAAAGAAAGATGAGTAATTCGTTTCAACAGGCAAGATGCTCTGTGAACATTCCTGCCTTTAAGTTTAGGTTGCCTCTATCAGAAAAAATAGAGAACTTGCTTGATTTATAGCTGCCGGTGTGCTATAATACGAAAATAAACACTGGGTGGTGCGTTTATGAAGTAGGGACGCAAATGATTACGAGACGGCTTGCCGTCGTTCCCCGCCCTGCCAGCCGAAAGGCACAGTCATAGCTTAACGCGAGGAAAACAGCGGTCAACCGGATGCAACAAGCCGGGAATTGTACCAAAAGCCAAGATGAAATAACTTAGCAACTTATTTCGGTTTTCGTATTGACTACGGAGCCACTTACTTTTTGAAGTAAGTGGCTCCGTTTTTTGTTTGTATGAAAAATGTAGGCTTTTCTAAATGGCAAGGAACGGGTGATGCAATGCATCTCCCCTGAAATCTGCAGATTTCAGCCTTGTTGGGGGATCCCCCAAGCCCCTATTCGTGGGCGACACTGTCGCAAAAACATAAGGAAGGAACAAGAGAATGTTTGGAAAACACAAATGTGAAAATCCGGAACTTGCAACTGAAATCAAGCCAAAGAAAAGAAGAAATCCACAAGATCGGTCGAAATTAACACGCAACAGCCAAGTGCAGATTCGGCTGACCGAGGAAGAGGTGGTAACCTTGAAAAAGGCGGCAAAAGAGAACGATATGACTTTGGCAGACTTTGTAATGTCCGGTGTACATCAAAGACGCAGGATTGTTGTCCCCGGTGCGGGTGAACTTCGAGCAGAAATAATCCGGATTGGAAACAACTTGAATCAAGCTCTGAAGCTTGCTCACATTTTGCGAAAGGAAGGTCAATTGATTGACGCTGTCAGCATAGAGCTATCTGCTAACCAGGCAGAAGAAACGTTAAAAAAGTTGAATAGTTGGTTAAAAATGTGGGAGGTTTATCTTTCACATCAAAACAAGAAAGGAGAAGAATAAAAATGCCAATTATGAAATGTGAAGCCAGTAAAGCGACACCAGCAAAAGGAATCGAATACATTCTGGATCCAGAAAAAGTAATTGCCCGTGGTGCTCAGGGTTTTATGACCAATGACCCGGAAGAGATGGCAGAGCAGATGCTGCAGACGATGCATCTATTTGGTAACGGAAATGACTATAACGAAAGAAAATACTACCATGCAAAGGTGTCGTTTGATCCAAGGGACCGTATAGAAAACGGTGGCCTGCTAACGGCTGAATCAGCCAACCGGTATGCCGCAAAGTATGCAAAAAAACTGTGGCCAAACCGGGAGGTTGTTTGGGCAGTGCAAGACCACGGAGTCAGCATTCATATCCACTTTATCGTTGCAGCCTGCGAGCAGACTACAGGCAAGAAGCTGGATGTGCGGGATGCAGAGTATAGAGGTTGGAAAGATTATGCCAACGAACTTGCTGCAGAATTTGGACTCGCAACCTTAGATTGGCGAAAAGCAACCAAAGAAAAAAGAGTGCATGAAAAGGATTGTGAAGAAGTTGAATGTGTTACATTCTCCGAAGTGGAGATGCGAAAGAAACACAAAGTGGTTTGGAAAGACGAACTGCGCAATATCATTGATAGTGCTGTGGCAGAGTGTTGCAGCATGCAAGAATTTCAGTCTATGTTAGAACAAAACGGAGTAGTCCTTTCCCGATGTACGGAGCAGACCATCAGCTACAAACTGCGTGATCACAAAGCTTGCCGTGGCGATACTTTGGGCGGCGACTATACACTTCGGGCAATTCACAATGCGCTTCATCGTAATGCGCTCTCTCATGGGGCTATTCACTCTGACGAGATTGACTTTGAGTCCCGAAAGAAATACCGTTCCTGGGGTCGTGCGGCAGGCATGAAACGGGAGGAAATTGATAATTTGTGCGACTCCCTCCCCTATGCTTCTTGGCAAGAAAAGCAAGCGTTATGGGACCACTACAAGGAAGCACGAGATGCGTTTTGGGAGGATTATCAAAAGCGCAAAGACCGATTGCAGGATCAATTAGATGAAACTTATCGTTTAAGGAGAAAAGCCAAGAACGCAGAGTGGTTGCTAGATCCCAGGAATCGACGGAGCAGCATAGGCAGTATCATCTTTGCAGGAATCTATCTGCATAGGTTTGGCGGCAGCAAGCAATTTGATGCATGCATAGAAGGCCTCCGCCACCAACAAGCACTGCTGCGCAAGGAAGCACAAGAGTTTAAAACACACAGCCGTCAAGCAGTGGATATGCTGAAGACCAAAAACCTTCCACTGGAAACATATACTGAAGCCCTTGCGTTGATGCAGGAAATGGCAGAGGATATTAATTCCGTAGGCCTGAGCGCAGTGGAATACTGGGCAGAGCAATACCAGTTAAGAATGCCCGGCACAAAAAGCTTGGAAGGAGTGCTGAAAGTCAGTAAGAATCGATCCAGGCAAGAAGGGAAAACACAAGAGCTGTATCAAATTAAGCCTGTGGATTGGAATAAGTTTTAAAGGAATAACCGATCCACTTAACGGAAATACTGATTAACAAAGGAGGTGGACCTTATGACTGATAATAAATCTTTCTCGGCAGAGCAGCAAAAAACATCGTTGGCAGAGAAACTCTGGCTTGCGTATATGAACAGTTATCTTTACGAGAAAGGCATCATTACAGAATCCGAACGCAATAAAATGATCACAAAAATCGAAAGTCGCAAAGGGTCCGCCCATAAAAAAAACTACTAATTGTTCTTACCGTTCCGTAGACAATATGCTCCAGAGCAGAACTATTCATTCTGAAAGCATAAAACAAAAAATATGTAACAACGATGTTTTTGTCACAATGTGTCACTTTGTGTCTTTTCGGTACATATATATTGTAAGTAGGGGGATGATAAGATTCCCTTTGCTGACTCTTGATCAGGAGCAACAGCCCTACACTGAGCATAAAATTTACCCATCATAACTATATTGCTATGCGTCCACATATTTTGTGCAATACATGGCCCTAATTTTATTCTAAATATGCTGCGACGTGGTCTGATCATAATTCTGCTACAACAATGAGCATCTCAAGTTGGAGAGCATTCTTACCGAATTGGTTGTGTTTGCTTGCGTTTACTACATAATATGTTGATGTTTTCTCACACAAATGCAGATTGTTCGGATGAGATATGGTAAAATTACAAAAAGAACGAAAAAGGTGATTTTGTGAACGCAACACTCGTTAATGGTACAGAACTCCCTGTAGCGATGCAACTTTCAAAAAATGAGCAAGCATTTCAAGATGAGTATAAACATTTCTTGCAAAATTTTCTGTTTCCACTTTTGGGAAATGATAATGTTTCCCTTAAAGAAGTATGTTTTACAGAAACGTGCAGGCACTCAGTGATAGAGCAAAAAGGCGATACAATTTATTTCTATGCCGGTAGAAAATGCTATTTCCAAACTGCAGCAACTCTGCATTTACAAAAAAATACCGACAATATGTCTATTGCGAAGAATATTGTGCATTCGTTTTTAATGCATTGTTCGTATGCGTATGGAAAGAACTTTAAACAGCAAAACCGATATACTACAACCGTAGCCAAAGAAAAAACATGGAATATGGATATTCAGGAAGGCATCGTAAGATGGATCCTTTGGCGGATCCGCTAACGATACAACCGCAAAATTCTTTGACATTTTGGAAAAATGGGCAGTTAAAACTTACGAAGGAAAACATGTGACCTTAGGATTCATAGTGAATCCTTCCACCACCAAACAGGCAATGCTTTCCTTTGACGAACTGCAGTTTTTCCTTGAAGATGATTCTTCCGCAGTGTTGAGCGATTGCATTCATTCTGTAATGGAAATAGATAAAAACTGCAATTTGATTAATTACCTTTCCGTGACTAAAAATGTAGCCCAAATTGAAGCCTGTGAATTAAACAACAATGTACCACTAAGATTTCTTCACACAGTTCAACGTTTTGTGCCAGAGAAATCCGGAAGCATCGGTTCAGATAAGGTTGGTATTTTTCTGTTAAACAACGGAGATATTCTTATCGTCAAAAATGGTGCTACCAAGTTTGTCAAAAGAAATCTCCGGTGGTTAAGTATGAACAACACTTCTTTCATTGCTTCTTTGGGATTTGATAAGCAAGAAACAGACAAGAACTTTGAGAATCTGTTAGCAAACATCTACGCCTCTGTTTTAGATGTGTCCTTTTCACATTCTGGCGGACTTATTGCTATCGTTGAACCGATAAAAATTTCCGAGTTAATAAATAAAAACGTTCTAAATCCCTATAACAATCTAAGGGTGGCGAAAAAAATAGCTTTGCAGGAAAGTTCTTCCCGCGGTTTTGATAAACCCAAAAAGGAGCAGAAAATTCGAAGGAAGCTACTCACCAAATTGCTTAAAAATACAACATTCTCGGATACTGACCGAAAGTTGCGTGGTGAGTTGATTGCGCTGGATGGTGCTTGTATCGTCGGTACAGATGGAAAAATTTATGCCTGTGGAGCAATCATACAGAACGATAGCGGTTCCTCAACAGGAGGTCGTTCTTCTGCCGCGAAGAAGTTGTCCCAATACGGTGTTGCTATCAAAATCTCTACTGATGGATACATAGAGGTTTACAAAGAGAACAGCTTAGTATATTCAATTAAGTAATAGACTTTCAATATTTTTCTCGAAAGAAAACAAAAATTTCTCTTGACAAACGATATTGTTTCTGTTAAAATACATACCAACATATTTTAGCGTGGCTTAATACCACGAGCAATCCTGCGTATTAAAATTGTAAAAACTGATCTTCGTTGATGTCTTTTTATCTTTGCTCAACACGCTGTTTTTACCCACGCGATAATATTGTTTGGGTAATACCCAAATAAACCTCGAATCCATCTATGTGGCTTCGGGGTTTATTTTATCTATATGAACACAAAACTATTGTGATATTAGAGAAAACGTAGTTCATTTCACAATTCTGTCTGTGAAATGACTTGGTAAAGGAACACCCAAGTGGAGATTTAAGCTATTATAAGCTAACACTTGATCATTTCGTATGTTTATGATATACTATTTATAATAATGATATAACGAACTTTGGTGAGGTGTAATATGGACATACATAATGTTCAGCAGTTGTTAAGAATAAAATCAATATACGATATTCCCCTGCGGGTTACTTACTACGCTCGCGTTTCCTCTGAGAGCGACGAACAGTTAAATTCCTTGGGGAATCAGATTTCCTATTACGAGGATTTGATTAAGAGCAATCGTAACTGGACTTTCGTGCCCGGTTACATTGATGAGGGTTTGTCCGGTATCTCCACGAAGAAAAGAGAAAACTTTAACCGCATGGTTGAGGACGCAGCGGAGGATAAATTTGACCTTGTGATCACTAAGGAGATCACCCGTTTCGCAAGAAATACATTAGACTCTATTCAATACACTCGGCAATTATTGAACAACGGTGTGGGTGTGTTCTTTCAGAACGATAACATCAACACCTTGGACGAAGATTCAGAGCTTAGGCTCTCCATTATGTCCTCTATCGCCCAGGACGAGCTGCGCAAGCTTAGTAGCCGTGTGAAGTTCGGTCATCAGCAGGCTATCAAGGATAAAGTTGTGTTAGGCAACAGCCGCATCTTCGGCTACGTCAAGAACGGCGGCAGATTGGTGATTGATGAGGAGCAGGCAGAGATGGTTCGGGAGCTGTTTGACCTCTATACCACTGGGCAGTATTCTATGAAGCAAATCGAGACCATCTTCTGGCAGAAGGGTTACCGCAACCACAACGGCAACAAGATAGCCCACACTACTATGTCCAATATGATCGCCAATCCCAAGTACAAGGGCTACTATGTGGGCAATAAGGTGCGGGTCATCGATATGTTCTCCAAAAAGCAAAAATTCCTCCCGCCGGAGGAATGGGTAATGTTCAAGGACGAGACGGGCGAGATTGTTCCCGCTATCGTTTCCGAGGAATTGTGGGATCGTGCAAACGAAGTGCTGAAGCGGCGCAGCGACGATGTAAAGAGCCGGCAAGGCATCTGTAATCATCAGAATCTGCTCACCGGCAAGCTGTTTTGCACCCATTGCGGTGCAGCCTATTACCGCCGGGAATCCAAAGACAAGCAAGGCAAGAAAAATAGCAAGTGGGTCTGCTCCGGCAAGATAAAGAATGGTGCAGATTCTTGCGCATCCTTCCCCATCTACGAAGAGGAAATCAAACCGGTACTTTTCGAGGTGCTCCAGGAGACCGAAGTGAATGTAGCGGCCCTTATCGAAGAGTATATGGAGATGTACCGTTCCTTGGACGAGGACAATCAGATTCCCAAGCAGATCGAGCAGCAAAAACAGCGACTGGACCTAGCGCAGAAAAAGAAAAGCAAACTGCTGGAATACAATGTAACCGGGCAACTGACCGATGCTGACTTTCTTACTATGAACAAGGAATGCACCGAAGAAATAAAAGATGCTGAGGCGCAGATTTTGGAATTGGAGCAGCAGATGTTCTCCAAAGAGGAATTCCGCAAGCATATGGACACCATTCGCACCACCTTGGAGACTGCTCGCCGGGATGCGGCACAGGGTATGATCACAGCCGACTTTGTCAGCAAGTATATCGACAAGATTTTAGTGACCCCGGAGGAAGACGGCTCTATGCGGCTGGATATCAAGATTTTTACCGGCGAAAGCACCCAGAAATACCTTGCAAAACTCACGCATCGTACGGGTCACACGTTCAAGAAGATGATCGAGGCTTACGAGCAGGGCATGCAGTAATGCAAAAAAGCCGCCAATCGCTTTTGCGATTGGCGGTAACTTTATATGCTTACAGGGCGATCCATTTGCCGTATTCCGGTATGATATAGCAGATCTCCTTGTTTTGCTTTTTAATCCCAGTATCAGAAAATTTTACAGGTTCGTCAATGGTGATTTTATGCAAACCGGCACAGAGAAACGGATTTGCAAAATCCACCGGTATGTGCTATACTGTAAGCAATCCGTTTGCATGGGAGGGTCTGTATGCGTATTCAGGAATCCGGCGAGATGTATTTGGAAACGATTCATATTTTGCTGAAGAAAAACGGCCATGTCCGTTCCGTGGATGTAGCGGAGCACATGGGTTATTCCAAGCCCAGCATCAGCCGTGCTATGGGACTTTTGAAAGATGGCGGATTTATCGAAATCGCCAAAGACGGCGCCATTACCCTGACCCGTTCCGGTCTGGCGGTGGCGGAGAAGATCTATGAGCGACACACCCTTTTGACCCGTCTGCTGGTGAATTTGGGTGTCCGCCCGGAAACCGCAGCAGAGGATGCCTGCCGGTTGGAGCATGCCATCAGCGACGAGTCCTTTGAAGCCATCAAAAATTATGTACTTGCCAACGAAAAAAAGCCTGTCGATTGACAGGCTTTTTTATTTTCTCTGCCAGGTGCTTCTGGAAAACAGCACCAACATGGGGAATATCTCCAAGCGACCGGCCAGCATTGCCAAAATCATCGTAACCTTGGACAGTATGCTGAAATCAGCAAAGGTACAGGTGGGTCCTACCGCCGCCATACCGGGACCGATGTTGTTGAAGGTAGCCAGTACCGCAGACAGATTGGTCTCAAAACTGAAACCGTCCAGCGACAGGAGTAAAGTGCAGATCACCACGATGATGATGTACGCGGCAAAATAGGCATTGGTATTGTCCAGCACTTTTTCGTCCACCGGTTTGCCGTTGCTGCGCACCACCAGCACCTTCCGGGGATTGAGGATCCGGCGGATATTCCGGCGCAGTACCTTAAACAGCAGTAGCACCCGGATGCATTTCAGACCGCCACCGGTGGAACCGGCACTGGCGCCCACGATCATCAAAAGCAGCAAAATCGCCTTGGAAATGCTGGGCCACAGATCATAATCTGCTGTTGTATAACCCGTTGTGGTCATAACGGAGGACACCTGAAATGCCGCATGGCGGACCGTTTCTGCCAGCGTGCCGTACAGCGGTCGGATGGAAAGAACAAGTCCCACCACACAAGCCACTGCCAATCCCACATACAGCCGCAGCTCCTCATCTTTCAGAACACTGCGCAGCTTGCCCAGCAACAGCAGGTAGTAAAGGCTGAAGTTGATGCCAAACAGGAACATAAACACGGTTGTGACATTTTGAATATAGGGACTGACATTGCCCATAGAATCGTTGTAAATGCCAAAACCGCCGGTACCGGCAGTGCCGAAAGCGGTACACAACGCATCCAGCCAGGGCATATTGCCTGCCAGCAGGAAGACAAAGTTGATAACGGTCAGCACAACATAAATGCAATACAAAATCATCGCCGTCTGCCGCATTTTCGGCACCAGCTTGCCCACATCCGGACCGGGGCTTTCCGCCCGCAAAAGGTGCATGGTATAGCCGGAACCCTTTGCGCCCGGCAGCACCGCCAGCAGGAACACCAGCACACCCATTCCGCCGACCCAATGGCTGAAGCTGCGCCAGTAGAGGATACCGCGATAGAGCCCCTCCACATCGGCGATCACCGATGCGCCGGTGGTGGTAAAGCCGGAAACGATCTCAAAAAGAGCATCTATGTAATGGGTGACCTGTCCGCTCAGTACGAAGGGCAGCGCGCCCAAAAGACTCATCACGATCCAGCTCAGCGCAACACACACCAAACCTTCCCGGGCGCCGAACAGCCGACCCGCTTTCCGGCACAAAAGATACAGTAGGCCTGCCAATACCAGCATAATGCCAACGGTAACAGCAAAGGCCTGCACTGCCGGCCACTCCCCGTAGCCAAGGCTGACAACCATTGCCGGCACCATAAAAGCAGCCTCAATGGCGATGATCTGGGCGATAAACCGCCCCATCATTTTCATATTCATAGCGCGCCACCCTTATGCAAAGATGTCGCCCAGCTGCTGCAGGCTGCCCCGGCGACCGGTGACCACCACCACCCGATCTCCGGGCACAAAGCGGGATTCACCGTTGGGTACTTCCGATTGGGTGTCATGTATGATGGCAGCAATCAGCACACCCTGCTTCAGCCGGATCTCCTTCAGCGGCGTATCGCAGTGGGGTGTGGCTGCATCCACCAGAAATTCCACCGCCTCAGCCTGACCGTCGGCAATGGCATGGACGGACACCGCCGCGCCGGTCTGATTCTGCATAGCGCGGACATAGCGGACGATATTGTTGCTGCACAGCTCCTTGGGGCTAATAATGCTGCCCAAAGCCATGGTGTTGGCGATGCTGATGCTCTCCTCCCGGCTGAGCTTGGTGATGGTCTGGCTCACATCCCGGTTGGCAGCATACAGAGAAATGATCATATTGGTCTCATCCAGACCGGTCAGGGAGATCACCGCGTCGCAATCATCGATCCCCTGATCATCCAGCACCGATTGATTGCTGCAATCGCCGTAGATCACATCGGTATCCGGCAGCGCTTCTGCCAACATCTGGCACCGTTGCGCATCCTTTTCGATCAGCTGCACAGAAATGCCGTCTTTTTCCAACAGCTTTGCCAGGTAAAAGCTCACCCGACCACCGCCGCACAGCAGAACCTTCCGCACCCGGCGGGTGGTGATGTCCAGATTTTTCAGTAGCAGTGCCAGATCGGAAGTCGGCGCGGTGACGAAAATCCGGTCACCCTCCTGCAGCACAAAATGGCCGCTGGGCGCCATTGCCTGTCCGCCCCGCAGAACCGCGCACACCAGCACCCGGCATTTTACCACGCTGCTCATATCCATCAGCGCTACATTCTTCAGTTTGCTCTTACCGTCAATGCGCAGTTCCACGATTTGGGAGCGACCCTTGGCAAAGGATTCTCTGCGAAGAAATCCCGGGAATTTCAGTAGGCGCTCAATTTCCATTGCCGCCTGCTTTTCCGGGTTGACGGTCAAAGACAGGGGGAATGTCTGCCGCATAGTCATAATCTGTTCCGTATATTCCGGGTCGCGGATCCGGGCGATGGTATGTACTTTCGGATTGATGCCGTGGGCGGTCATACAGCACAAAAGGTTCACTTCATCGGCACCTGTGGCAGCAATCACCAGATCAGCATCCAGCACACCCGCCTGCTCCAGCACCGCCTTGGAGGCGCAATTACCCTGTACACCAATGGCATCGTGCTTCACCACAAGACTCTCCAGCACACGACTGTTTTGGTCGATCACAGTCAGCGCGTGCCCCTCGGCAGCCAGCTGGCGCACCAAAACTTTACCGGCTTTACCGGCGCCGGCAATGATGATATTCAAAGGAATCCCTCCATTTATTGCGGAAATATACTGTATTATAGCAAATAAGACCCGGTTTTGCAACCGGGTCTTATAACACTTATCGAACCTGTGGCAGCAGCTTGCTCCGTTTCAGCGCAGGACGCAGGGCAAGGTAAAATACCGTGGCTGCGATCACCGCCACCACCGCGTTCACCGCCGTGGTCACCGCGCCCATCTTCACCCAAATGGATGCCGCCTGCTGGGGAACACCCAACACATAGGTCTTATAGAAGTAGCCGACGATGGGGTCTGCCACCACATTAAAGAGCATACCGCCGGCGCAGCTGATAGCGGTCGCTGCCGGCAGCGGGATTTTCCGCTCCGTTTCCCGGCTTAAATGAAAGACCTTATGGGCAAGCAGACCGGTGATCAGACCGATGCACAGCTTTAATACAAAGGTTTTCGGCGCAGAGGTCACATAGGCGGTGGTCAGATCGGCGATGGTCATACCCACCGCGCCGGACATACCGCCCCAAAAACCGCCCAAAAACAGCGCCGCCAGCACGCAGAACACATTGCCCAGATGGAACGCGGTCTTTTCCGTTCCCACGGGGATATCCACTTTGCAATAGGTAAAACCGATGTAGCACAGCGCCGCAAACAGCGCCGCCATACACAGCTTTCGCAGGGATTCTCTTCCCGTCATATCATCGCCTCCTGTCTTTTTCTGTATTATAGCACCTTCTGGTAATAAGGATAGTACCAAATTCATACAAAATTATAATACCAGATGAAAAGCAATAATTTTGGACGGTCTTGTAAACCGTCCAAAAATCAGATATTTAACAGGTACTTGGCAAACAGGAAATACACCAACAGGGACAGTGCATCCACGATGGTGGTAATAAAGGGGCTTGCCATAACCGCAGGATCCAGTTTGATCACCTTGGCGACCATCGGCAGAACCGCACCCACAATCTTTGCCGCAATGACAGTGACCAGCAGCGCAAGGCACACCACCGCATCCACCATCAGGGTGATCTGCATATTGCCCAGCAGCATTCTGTCCACCAGCCAAATCTTCGCAAAACAGAATATTGCCAGCACCACACCGCACAGCACCGAGGTACGGATTTCTTTCCATAGCACCCGGGGCAAGTCGGAAAACCGCAGTTCGTCCAGACTCAGCGCGCGAATGATGGTAACCGAGGACTGAGAACCGGAGTTACCGCCGGTACCCATCAGCATTGGGATAAATGCCGTCAGCGCCACCTGCGCCGCCAGCGCCTCCTCGAAGGAGGTGATAATGAGTCCCGTAAAGGTGGCTGACAGCATCAAAAGCATCAGCCAAGGAATTCGGTTTTTGAACAGCTCCCACACGCTGCTTTTCAGGTAGGTCTTCTCCGAGGGGAGAATACCGCCCATCAGCTCGATATCCTCAGTGGTCTCCTCTTCCATAACATCCATAGCGTCATCAAAGGTGACGATACCCACCATCCGGTTTTCCGTGTCCACCACCGGCAGGGCAAGGAAGTTATACTTGTTGAACATCCGGGCCACTTCTTCCTGGTCGGTATGGGTGGTCACGGAGATGGGGTTGGTTAACATAATCTCGCTAACGGGTGTCTCGTCATCTTCTGCCAGCAGCAGATCCTTCACCGTCACCAGACCCACAAGCGTTCTGTCCTTTGTGACATAGCAGGTGTAGATGGTCTCTTTGTCCACTCCCTGTCGCCGGATCCGCAGGATGCTCTCCTCCACGGTCATATCCGGCTTTAAGGACACATACTCGGTGGTCATCAGGGAGCCGGCAGAATTGTCCGGGTACTGCAAAATCTGATTGATGGACCGGCGCATCTCCGGATCTGCCTGCCGCAGGATCCGCCGCACCACATTGGCAGGCATCTCCTCCACCAAAGCGGTAGCGTCGTCCACATACAGCTCATCCAGCACTTCCTTGAGCTCATTGTCGGAAAAGCCTTGGATCAGCAGTTCCTGCTCCTCCGCCTCCATCTCCACAAAGGTTTCCGCCGCCAGTTCCTTGGGCAAAAGCCGGAACATCAGCGGGATTTTCCGCTCCTGCAAGTCTGCAAAAACTGCCGCGATATCCGCAGGATTCATAGCGATCATAATATCCCGCAGGGTGGTAAATTTTTTCTCCTCCAGCATTTTTACCAGAGTTTTTTCCATAATTTCAAAGCGTTCGGTCATCGGTGTTCCTCCTTACATCCAAAATCAAAAAGGGACAACACCGGCACAAAAAATCAGCAGAGTCCACCTGTGGACTGCCGCCAACTTCGGCCGGGTATATTGCCACTGTTTCCGGAATCCATAGTGTACTCTCCTTTCCGTAGATATGGCTATATTGTACTCCCACAAAAAGTAGTTTGTCAATGACGATTTTTCATTGTACAAATACCAATCATGTGGTATACTGAAATCACAAAGGAAGTGACGGAGTATGCTGGAGTTTTTACCGCTGAAACCCGAAGACAAAGCATTATATGACCCCTTTTTGCTCACCTGCGAGGAGCGGGGGTGTGAGTACAATTTTGCCAATCTCTTTCTGTGGGGACGGCAAAAGCTCACCCTCCACGGGGGAAATTTGGCATTTTTCTGCCAGTTTAACCGCAAAAGTGTGTACCTGTTCCCCCTGGGGGATGACTTAAAACCCACCTTGGATGCCATCATCCACGATGCAGGCACCCGGGGTATCCCCTGCCGACTCACCAGTCTGACGGCAGAGGATTGCCAAAGATTAGAGCAGTGGTATCCCGGTCAGTTCTATTTCCAACCGGACCGGGACAGCTTTGATTATATCTATTCCATCGATGCTTTGGCAGACCTCGCAGGCAAAAAGCTTCAACGCAAACGCAACCACTGCAACCGCTTCCGCCTGCTTCATCCCGGCTGCACCACTATGCCCATCACCGATGAAAACACGCCCCAGGTGTTGGAAATGCTGGAGAACTGGTATGCCGACAAAAAAGCCGCCGACCCCACCGCCAGCTTCCACTTAGAGCGCACCGCCATCACCAAGGCACTGCGCCACCGGCAGGCACTGGGTATGGAGGGAATCGTGCTGACAGACAAAAGTCGCATTCTTGCTATGACTCTCGCCTCCCGGCTGTCTGAAAACACCTTTGATGTGCATTTTGAAAAAGCGGCAGAGGGTTTTGATGGGGCATACAGTGTCATCAACCGGGAGTTTGCCCGCTATTTGAAAGAAAAATACCCTGAAGTGAAGTGGCTGAACCGGGAGGATGACCTGGGTCTTGAGGGTCTGCGGAAGGCGAAGCTGTCCTATTATCCCGACCGGCTGGTGGAAAAGCACTGGGCATGTCTGAAGGAGGCAGGGTATGACTGCTGATATTGCTGCTCTGCGACGCATCTGGCAGCAGGCCTTCGGGGATACGGACGAGATGCTGGACGCTTTCTTTTCCACCGGCTTTTCTCTGAATCGGTGCCACTTTATAGCAGAAAACGGTGCGCCGGTCAGCGCCCTTTACTGGTTCGACTGCACGCTGGACGGGCAAAAGCTTGCCTACCTCTATGCCGTGGCAACCGAGGAAAAGCACAGAAATCAGGGGCTTGCCCGCCGGCTGATGGAACAAACCCACAGCATTTTGCAAAAAAAGGGGTACGCAGGCGCTATCCTGGTACCCGGTTCCAAGGAACTGTTCTCCCTGTACGAAAAGCTGGGCTACCGTACTGTCTGCGAAGTTAACGAATTCTCTGCCCAATGGGGCGATGCGCCCCTTGCCTTGACCGAAATCGGTGCGCAACAGTATGCCCAATTGCGGGAACAATACCTGCCTGCAGGCGGTGTGGCGCAAGAGGGCGCAGCGCTTAATTTTTTGCAGACCTATTGCCGTTTTTATGCAGGAGAGGACTTCCTGCTGGCGGCAAGCATTGATAAAAACACCCTTGTGGCGCAAGAGCTTTTGGGCAACCCCGACGCGGCACCCGGCATCCTCCGGGCGCTGAATACACCCCAAGGCACATTCCGCACCCCCGGCAAAGAAAGACCCTTTGTTATGCTTTTACCATTTCAGAAAAACTGTCCGAAACCTGCCTATTTCGGGCTGGCTCTGGACTAAAGGAGGATATTATGAAAATTACCGATTTATCCCTGCGGGAGAAGATCCTGCAAACTGTGGTTATGCAGATCAATAAGGATCATTTTGTCTCTGACCAAATCGGCGCGGCCTTTTTCTTCGGCGAAATCATCACAGAGGCTGATGAAATAGGTTTGGAACAGGGCCGTGAATTGCTGGCCCGGTATATCGATAACGCCAAAATTCCCATTCTGATTACCTCCGATTTTGAAAACGGTTGCGGCAGTATGCTGAAGGGTTTGACAGAGCTGCCCTATATGATGAGCTTGGGCGCTACCAACAGCGAGCAGCTTGCCTATGATTACGGCAAAGCCACCGCTCTGGAAGCCCGGTCTGTGGGCGCTAACTGGACCTTTTCTCCCGTATGCGATTTGAACCTGAACCGGAGAAATCCTCTTGTCAATGTTCGGGCGATGACCGACGACCCGGAACTGGCAGTGCGGCTTTTAAAGCAGGTAATCCGGGGTATGCAGGAAAACGGTCTTGCCGCCTGCGCCAAGCACTTCCCCGGCGACGGTCTGGATTGGCGGGATCAGCACGGTGTCACCACCTGCAATAACCTGCGAATGGATGATTGGAAACAGCTCTCCGGCAGAGTGTTTCAAGAACTGATAGACGACGGTGTACTGTCTGTGATGGCAGGTCACCTCACCCTGCCCGCTTATCAAAAGGAGCGGTTCTCCAACGGTATGTTCCTGCCCGCCACCTTGTCCTATGAGCTGATTACCAAGCTTTTGAAGCAGGAAATGGGTTTCGAAGGTGTCGTAACCACTGACGCGCTGAATATGGGCGGCGTACAGGGCTGGTACAAGGATTTGGAGACCACCGAGATTGAATCCTTCAAGGCCGGCTGCGATATGATGCTTTGGCCCTCTGCCAACTATGTGAAGAATATGACCGATGCAATCGAAAACGGCTACATCTCCATGGAACGGCTGGACGACGCAGTCACCCGCGTGCTGAATATGAAGAAAAAACTGGGCCTGTTTGACAAAGACAACCACGCAGAGCGTCTAACCAAGCAGGATCAGAACTTTGTGCAGAATGTGCAGCTGCAAACAGCGGAAAAATCCGTCACTCTGGTGAAGGATACCGTCGATCACTTCCCCCTTTCTCCCGAGAAAACCAAAAAAATCGCCGTTATACCGGTTACCCACTATGCCCCCAATCTGGAATTGGGCGAGCTGTTGTGCCAGCAGCTGCGGGAGCGGGGTTTTGAAGTAGACTATTACAAAGAGGGCAGAAATAAACAGATGTACGATAGCCACGATTTGCTGATCCTGGCGCTGTTCTCCCGCCCCTTCCGTCCCAGAGGACCCATTGATTACTATGCCGCGGAAGCCTCCAAGGTTGCCTACAGCCAGGAATACGGTACAGACAAAACGGTAATCGTCTCCTTTGGTTCTCCTTATTTCGGCGAGCAGTATTTTGAGCGGGATACCACCTATGTTAACGCCTACTCTATGACCGAATGCAGCGTCAAAGCCTTCGTCCGGGCAGCCACCGGCGAAATTCCCTTTACAGACTTCTCCCCTGTCCACCTTGGTACTTACGAGGAAGAGATCGCCCTGCGTACCAATGTTTCCCTTCCTTTCCGGGATTAAAAAAGTTGTCACAGTATGTATTTTTTTCTTGCACATCGGAAAAAACAGTAGTATAATTTGTGTATCTTTTTTTCAATCTGATTTGGAGGGAATTTTTATGAGTAACAATCTGCGTCCCGAAACTATGGAACGGATCACCACACCTGCCCTGGCACAGGCTTTCATTGAAGAGCAGGTCGCCGCTGTCCGCGAGCAGGTGGGTGACAAGAAGGTTCTGCTGGCGCTAAGTGGCGGTGTGGACTCCTCTGTGGTTGCCGCACTGCTCATCAAAGCCATCGGCAAGCAGCTGGTTTGCGTCCATGTGAACCACGGTCTGATGCGCAAGAACGAGTCCGAGGATGTTATCAAAATGTTCAAGGACGGTATGGATGCCAATCTGATCTATGTGGATGCCACCGATCATTTCTTGAATCTGCTGGCCGGTGTCTCCGACCCCGAGAGCAAGCGCAAGATCATCGGCAAGGAATTCATCACCGTTTTTGCAGATGAAGCACGCAAGCTTGAGGGCATCTCCTTCCTGGCGCAGGGTACCATCTACCCCGATATTTTGGAGTCCATCAAGGCTGCCGAGGGCAAAAAGGCCGTCAAGTCCCATCACAATGTGGGCGGTCTGCCCGAGGATCTGCAGTTTGAACTGGTAGAGCCTTTGAAGCTGTTGTTCAAGGACGAGGTCCGTGTGGTGGGCGAAGCGCTGGGTCTGCCCCACGCTATGGTCTACCGTCAGCCCTTCCCCGGTCCCGGTCTGGGTGTCCGCTGCCTGGGTGCCATCACCCGTGACAGACTGGAAGCGCTGCGGGAAGCCGATGCCATCCTCCGTGAGGAGTTTGCCAATTGCGGTCTTGCCGAGAAAGTTTGGCAGTATTTCATCGCCATTCCCGACATCAAGAGTGTGGGCGTGAAGGACGACAGCCCCTACGAAGGCTGGCCCGCCCTCATCCGCGCAGTGAACACAAAGGACGCTATGACCGCCACCGTGGAGGAGATCCCCTACCCGGTACTGCACAAGATCGTTGCCCGCATTACCTCTGAGGTGGAGGGCATCAACCGTGTCCTGTTCGACCTGACCCCCAAGCCCACAGGAACAATCGAGTGGGAATGATTTCGCACTCAAAAAAGCCTTGAAAATCAACGATTTTTGAAATGGCAAATCCAATTTGATACGATTTTGATACGACGGACTTCGCGAAAGCGGGGTCCGTTTTGTTGTGTATAAGCCAAGTGCGCTCTTTCATTATTTGTGTACTACATCACCAAGGAGAGTACACAATTGGAACAGAAGTTTTACACCGTTGACGACATCATGAAAATCCTCTGCATTGGAAAATCCCTTGCATATGACATCATCAAAGACTTGAACGCCGAACTGGAAAGCAAAGGTTATCGCACCTGTCGCGGACGCGTTCACCGCAAGTACTTTGAAGAATGTTATTGCTATCAGAATTGAGGAGGTTCATTATGCCAGCATACAAGTACAAAAAGGGCGGCAAAATTATGTGGTTCGCCAAAATCAATTTTCAAGATGCAGACGGAGTTAACCGCCAGCATTGCAAGCGGGGCTTTAGCAGCAAAAGTGATGCATTAGCCTACGAAAACGAATACAAGACAGCACTCAAGCTGTGTCCGTCTACGGGCGCTCCAAGCCTTACAGACCTCCTGCAAGGCATTTTGAAAGCTAACAATATCACAGCACCGAGCGTTGCTCCGGAGTCCGTGGAAGAACCCAAGAAACCGGAAAAGACATTCCGAGAAGTCTTTGACGAGTATTGGTCTGCTACCATTGACAAAGGCATAAAAGCGGGCACGCAGGAGACCAAGCGCAATATGTTCGAACAGCATGTTCTCCCTTATTTCCAAGACCTTGAATTAACTGCAATAACTTCGGAGGCTATTAAGCAATGGCAAACGGAAATGCAGCAAAAGGAGCGGCGGGGAAAGAAATTCTCACAAACCTATCTGCACAGCATCCAAAGCCAGTTTAACGCCGTGCTGAATTATGCCGTTCGCAAGAAATACTTGCCGTTCTCACCGATGGTTGACCTCAAAAACATGGGCGAGAAGAACGCAGCACCCCGGGAGATTTGGACACCGGACGAATACGCCCAGTTTGCCCAGTATGCCAAGACCCGCCCGGACACCTTTATGCTCTTTGAACTGTATTACTGGGTAGGACTTCGCCGCGGCGAGGCTTTGGGCTTGCGTCCCATGGACATCCAGTATGATGCCCGTGTCGGCAAGACCGTCATCACCATTGCAACCTCTGTGGATGCAAAAAAGCGGGTCGGAGATACAAAGACGGCAAGCAGTTACCGAACAGTAGCCCTCCCGCAAACAGTTGCCGATGAATTGACCGAGTATATGTCACACCAGTATGACCTAAAGTCCACAGACCGCATTTTCAGCGACATTACCGTGAGCCACCTTTACCGGGATGTTGTATGGGCGATTGAGCAGAGCGGCTTGCCCAAAATCTGCATCCATGGTATGCGGCACAGTTGGGCGACGAACATCATCAGCAGCGGAGAAGTGACCGCTACCGACGCTGCGCGTATGATGGGTCACGCCTCACAGCAGACCACCCTCCGGACATACGCTCATATTTTACCTACTACACAGGCCGCAGCGGCTGACTACATGGATGCCATGCGTAGCAAGTTCTAAAGAAAACCCCCGTCCCAGGCAGAAAGGAAAAGGACCTGGGACGGGGTAAAAGAAAGAAGTCCGGCTATACCGGAATGTATAGGAAAGCACGCGTAAAACAAACAAAACCGCGTGCCGTGTTATGGCGTCCTCCTATAATCATATTTAACCTACTATAGATATGACATTTCAGCTATGCAGATAACTGCTCGGTATGATACTAACGCGAGAATGCCCGAGGGCTTCACTACAAAGCTTAAGGGCGGCGACATCGTATACAATGCCAGCTTTCTCAAGTTGGCAATGATACCGCTCCGAGCGTGGCAACGTCCGCACATCCCGCTTGTGGGCATCGTAGAGCCGTTGGCAGTAAGAAGCGCGCCATGCGTGGATGTCCGCGTGTGTGTTGAGCGCCGGCCATGCATGACCTTCCCCGGCAGCACGGCAAATTTCACGGACAAAAGGAACATCCTCCGGGAGTATCGGCACTATGCGGGGTCTGCCCCCTTTTGTGGCAGAGGTCTTGGTAAGGTCAATGTACGCTGTTCCGTCCGGTCTTTCGACATACCACGACCCTTTTAAGGCTTTAAGCTCCGCGCGGCGCAATCCGCAGGCGCAGCAGAACCGGGCAAGCCGGGCGTTCGCCGGGATGCTCTCGTCAAAATCCTTGTCCCGTGCCACCACTCTGCGGCTGCGGGTAATATTGGCGCGGGAGCGTGCCGGGGTATCGCGGAAATCCGTCGTCTTGCATTGATACAGCTTTGCCAGCGCGCTGGTCGCCGTCTTGATGGTGAAAGGACTCAAGCCGGTATCAATCATTGTGGCTATGTACTCGTCCACATATTGCCGGGCATCTACAAGGGTCTTGGTGCCCGGATGCACCGCCTTGACCCATTCGCAGTACCGATGGCATTGCTGCTGATATGTATGGTAGGTACCAAAGGAATATATCCCCTGTGATGCTGTCCCCGCCTGCTTTGCTGCGTGCTTAGATTGACCAAAGCAGCATAGGCTTTGGAGCGCATCATTCACTTGCATTTTGAGATTCTTGCGGCGTTCTCGTTTTGCCATATAGGACACCTCCCCGGTGCAGATTGGTTAAAGTAAAACAAGGCGCTTTTTATTCTGTTGCGCGTCAGTCTGGTATGGTTGCTGCATCACTTACGGTTTGTAAATTGGTCGTTCATTCCTTTCTTCAAATTTGTTAATTGTGGGCGTGCAGCGATAGGCACCGCCTTGAGTTGCAGGGGATGGCTGAGCGGTTGCAGCGTCGCTCGTTTTGTTCTGTGTCACCTATTATCATTTCGCGTGCGGTTGCACGCTCATAACAATATAATGACATACGCGAGGGAACTCAAAGTGTATTCCGCCGTTTATACGTCGTGAATCGTATAAACGGCGGCGCCGCTCAAGGAAAAAGAAAAGAACGCATACGGGCGGCTGCCTGTATGCGTTCTTTCAATAATGCCATGGAAATGCGTTGAAAAGTTCACAATTTAGTGCTATAATGCTAATAGACAAGTCAGAATTTGGCGAATGTCAAGCACATCATTATACTGCAAAACAAACCGAATAAACTGGGTATATAATAACAAAGGAGGGTAACTATGAATAAGAAAGAAGTTAAGCTTTCTCCCATCAAAATCGTAGCAGTCGTATTGATTGGACTTGCCTTGGCTTTCATTTCGTGTTTGGCAATTATTTCAATAATTGGCGGATTTGCAATGAAAGAAGAAACACCATATCTGTATGGGAGTTATATGCCATACCGTGAGCTTCTTGTTATTGGTATTTGTATTGTTGTTTTCGTTTTGATGCTCTTGTTTAACATGCGCATTAAGCGTAAATGGCTTTCTGCCTTGGTGAACATAATCGTTATCATAGCACTGTGTAATCCGTTTACTTTTGTTTTATGCCTCATTGGGATTCCAACAACTGTGAATTACTATACGATTGAAAGTGAAGCTGACTTCAACCAGTGCGCAGATGATATGGGAACCAATTTTAGTAATTTCCCAAAGTACAACGAATTCGATGAGCAGAATGTTCAATTTGTTGGCAAGATTGATGCTGGATTTTTCTTTTATCAGTCTATCACCGCAATCGTAAAATACGATAGCCTTGAACTATGCGAGGCAGACTACAACGCTTACATAGAATCGCATCAGTTTTTGGAAGAACCTGTTATAGACTCCGATGGCGATTACCTTATTGCCGCACCTGAGTTTCATTACGAAGGAATCTTTTTTAAGGTTGTAACCGAAGGAGAAGAAGATTATTTTCCTAAGCAAATATATATGATTGGTATTGATAGAGACAACTCCACACTGTACTACCTTTATCTTGATGACCACGATTTAGACTTAATAGCATGGCCGGATGCGCAAGACCTTGAGGGCGAGATGGGAAAGCACATTGCGGACCAGTTTAATCTCGGCAAATGAAACACATCTAAGAGATAGAAACAAATTCCAATATGTCGAACTGTTGTGCCATCACTCTGGGAACGGCAATTCGCCACCATTATCCGGTTCTGCTTCTTTAGATAGCTCCACTACTGTAACTACCGAAGCAGCAGGCGGCAAGGCTGTCCGAACATCTGCGCCAAAGTAGGATTCCATCAAGTCCGTTGGGAGCACGCCTACGCGCTTTTGCTCGTCCAGCCATTCTATGAACTTGCTCGGCAGTTGAAGTTTCTTTGTGAGTTGTGTATGCCCTACGGCATCATAACTCACATACTGTACGCTGCCATCCATATTGAAGTGCATTGACGCGCCGTTGATACGGCGCGTTAATTGTTCCCAAGCACCAGCATATTCGTCGCCATGGTCGCGGTGATACTGCCACCACTGCTCCGGTGTCTGCGGGGCAGTTATCACTACATAGTCGGCAGCCAGCCACTTGTTCCGGTATCGGCTATCCACCGATGAGCGTGTGTATGGGTCAAGCAGCTTCAGCAGCGTGGACGCTGCCGCGTTGTCCGGGCGAAAGTCATCCAGTATCACAAAGCGTTGCCCCTCGTACTCGCCCAAGAAATCCTTACCGGAGCCCGTGATGTAGGGTATTCCATACCCGTGGTCTTGGCATATGTATTTGGCAAATGCGGTCTTTCGTGCCCCAGCGGGACCGGAGAACCAGTACACCCGCATTTTCTCAAAATGCCCCTCCAGCTTGCGGCGCTTCATATCATAGTCCATAAGCTGCTTGATTAACCCCCTGTCGGCAATGAATGTTTCCTCGTCTTGATAGTCGGTCATGTTGTATTCACGAAGCTGCCCGCTCTCAATCAACGGCTTGTAGTATTCAATGCGGGCGCGCAAGGTGCGCCGCTTCTTTCCGTCATCACTTTCCACGGTTGTGTCATCCTTGGTAGAGCGGCGGTGCAAATAGCGCTCGTAGCACTGCATCCAGTATTCGGACGCTTTTACGCCATCGGATGCCTGTAGCGCGGTCAGCGGGTACTTTGCCTTGGACTTTGAGGATGTTGTTTCGTGGAGCAGATAGACAACCGCAGCCTCCCATGATTCAATGGGGCGGGTGTTTACAGAGCGTTCGTGCCCCGTATGGTCATCGAACGCCTTCAGCAGTGTCGAGTTCTGAATCTGCGCTCTCAGCCTTACCAAGCAATGAAAGTGCTCTTTGACTTCTTTGCCGTCTTTCACATCTTGGTCGTGAACGACCAGGATGTACATTGAAACCGCTGAGAGTGTTTTCAGTACTGCGACAAGCTGCTCTACAGAGCAATGGTCAAGACCGGATTCAATTTCCAGCATAGATGACCAGCGGTACTGTAATTTGTCCTCATGCGAGAGGGATAGAAAAGAGTTTTTGCGTGCCATGATAGCCTCCTGTGCCCGGCGTAGTATAGAGAGTTCCGGGCTGGCGATTAGATAATGACAGCGGGGCTATATTCACAGCACAAGCACCGGGCACATTTGCCCAAGCTGCAGTAATCGCAGAAATAACTCCGGGTGTGGGGACAGGTTGTCCCACACCCGGAGTTTCCTATAAACCTTTCTTTTTGCGCTAAAACGCATCCTTTTCTCCGTTTTGGGGTTCTTTTTCTTCTGTGCAGAAATGCAGAAATGATTTTGCCTGAAAGAATAGGAACACCCCGCCAGCACAGGAGAACTGACGGGGCTGATTCAATGAACCTGCGACAAAAGGATGCCGTAGTCCTCGACCGAATAGAATGAGTATCCCGGTCATGGAGAACCCGCGCTCTCCCCGCGGGTACACCTATATTATGACATACCGGAAAGGCATCTGGCAGTTAACTGCCGGGAATGTGTCCAACCCCCTTGCTAAAGCCCAGCGGGTATGGTATAATGCTGATACGATGCTTGATACGATTTTCTTGCGGAAACAGCGGAATGAGCGGAAAAATCGCGTCAAAATGGATTGTTTGGCACCATACGGAGCCAATAACGCCGAAAGGCAAAAGAGTGGGAATGATCCCGTGCGGCTGTGCGGTTCTATAAATAGTTATAAAAACACCGTATTTTGCGGCAAACGCCGCAAAATACGGTGTTTTTTGTTCTTCTTTTGCACAATCCAAAATCTGCTATTTCGAATTTGACCAACTTTTGACCAACAGTTTCCCACTTGATTATTTTTATATATACTTGCAAAGATTTATTTTAAGTGGTAAGATTGTGATGGAGATACAATTTTTCTGCAAAATCAACCGGCTCATTACTTTAGTTACGGAGGTGTTTTATAATGAGCAATATCTATTCTTCTATCTTAGAAAAGCTTGCCGCACTCAATATAGATGTCTATCATTACGAGGACATTGTCCGCTGCTACGCTCTGGCAAAGCTCAATATAGAGCACTCCAAACAGCCTGATTATGCGGACGGAATTCATACGACAGAATTTGCTGCGGAGGTTTCCCGGTATCAACTGTTGTCCCCTGACGAGAACCCCTACTATGATAGTCCTGCTTTTTTCTCTCTTTGCAGTGAGCTCGTCTCGGCAGGTATGGATAAGGATTGTCGGACGTTTTTTGAGGTCTTCGCTTCCTTCCTGGTTGCTGACTGGAATAAACTTTTGTCTGAATTCCCAAAAGAACATCGCGAAAAATTAGTCTATGTACTTTACCTGATCCTCAAGTCTACAAAGGAATCCCGGTTGTCGTTTCCAAATATAGACGAGTCTACGATAGAAAGCTTCTATGATGCAAACAGCGAGCTTTATGAATCCCTTGAAATTACGAAGGATATTTTCGCTGGTTGTTGGCAAGCCGTTTATTGTAATCATATGCCCGAGCTAAAAGGCACTGTCAGCCCCAAGCTGGTGGATACCATTCGGTTCTACCGTCAGCACAAGGTTTCCGGCCTGCAGCTTGTTGCAAACTATTGCCAGTATAACAAGCATCGCACACAGATTGAGGATGCATTTAATCCCTGGGTAGAGTTTCAACAAGCGATTAAAGGAAAGGTCAATGCTGCGGAGGGCATCAGCATTGCCGAATCGACCTTTAATATGGTTGAAGATATCCGGAACGAAAGACCCAGTGATGTTATCCGCGCAGCTCTCTATCCCTTCCCGGCACTCTTTGGACGGAGATCGGATTTTAGAGTAAGAAGCAATTACGACGGTAAATTCGAATGCTCCTTTTTCCTGCAGCAGTTCGAGACATTAGCCCGTAATGTATCTCAGATATTGATTGTGAATCCCGGCCCCGACTTTCTCCTTGCCTGGTCACAAAAAGCAAAAAAGTACCCATGTAAATGCTGCATTGCCGTACCTAACATATATGTAGCCGCCGCATATCGAATGGAATTTAAGAACCTTCAGTTCTGCATTTTTTCGGATATTGCAAACTATGCAAGAAGGTTTGATCTGATCGCTATTGCATCCCCGTTCACAGCGGAAGAATTCAACATTGGTACCATACTTTCTGCCGGCAAGGATAATGCAAACTTTATAGCACTGCTTCCCCAGACCTTCATATCTGCGCCTGAGGACAATGTTTGCGCAGCGTTATGGGATCACAGTTTCCTTCCCAGCAAGATTATTGCAATAGCACCCAGTGCTACGGTCACCAAACCGGGAAAGAAAATGCTTTTGTTCGCCGAGCGTAACGCTGATCCCAACACACGAATCCCTGTTTTCTTTACCCAGTGTGATGAAAGCGCCTCCAACCTTATTGTTGAAAAAGAGTATATCCAGGTATCTCAGCAACAGCTAAATAAGCCAACAACGCTCGTTAAGCTCCGGGAGGCAGTTGAAAAGGCAAAAATTGACCCGGACTCCATCAAACGCCGTAAGCGTCCATCTGTCTACCGGTTCTCAAATGAAATCTCGTTGTTTTATACCGTTCACCGGGACAAGCACGATGTTTATGTTGGCGAGGCTTACTACAGAGGAAGAACATCCCCTGAAAACACGAACGATGGGCAAGTCTGGAATTCTCCTGCAACACAAAAAGGCCTGCGCTGTAAGGATCGGGAATCCGTAATTGGCAAGCTGGAGAGCGTTCCCTTTATTGATTCCATTTACCCTTATATCGTGGGGGATATGCTGGATTACTATAATGAG
>JAZRLE010000021.1:0-24510 GCA_045646665.1 Faecousia sp.
CCAGCCCAACCGGGAGAGGTGGAAGCGATATCAGCGCCACCCTCAGAGATGTCGTTGATGATCTTGGAGTAATCGGCAATGTTGGCGTTGGTGGGGAAGTGAACATTCTCCATAGGCATACGCAGCTTCTCGTCGATCTGATAGTAGAAGTACTTGATCATGGAGTGAGCAAAACCAGCCTCGTAGGTGATGGGGGCGATGTTGCCGTCCTCGTCAGCCCACTCGTCCTCAGCAAACAGGTGAACCTTGGAGCAGTCAACCTGGAAGTAGTTGATCAGCTGTGCCAGAGGGATGTAGGTGTCGGGCTCGGGGTTGCCCAGGATCATGGTGAAGGTCTTACCGGCCTCGGAAGCAGCCTTCAGACGGGAGAACAGAGTAGCGATCAGAATGGGATGGGGGTTCATGATAACCTTAACATCAAATTCAGGATGCCACCAAGGCTCGCGCTTTTCCAGATCCTTGCCGCTCAGGCTGCGAACATACTCACAGACCTTCTTGTCCTTGAAGGGGACAAAGTCATGGGGCTGGAAATCGAACTTGGTTGCGGGATCGGTGATAAAGTCTTTCATAGTACGGTTTCTCCTTTTAATAATACTTGTTTCACATTCATCTTGTGATCAACAACAACTAAGTCGGCACGCTTGCCCACGGCGATCTCGCCGCGGTCAGTCATACCATAGCATTTTGCCGGGTTGTAGGATGCGAAGTTGAACACATCCACCAGAGAAGCGCCGGTGTGCTTCATCATATTCCGGCAGGCTACATCCAAGGTCAGCTTGGAACCGGCGATCTCACCTTCGAAATCAAAGCACAGGTCTGTAACACCGTCGTAGCCATCGGGTACAGGACCGTCGAATACGCAGGCGTCACTGATCAGCATGATCCGGTCGTCGCCCTTGATGCGCCGCACCAGACGGAGCATATAGGGATCCACATGGATACCCCGGCTGTCACAGATCAGCTCAGCATAGAACTCCCGGTTGTAGTTGACGGTTTCGTCCACGCACACGCCACGGCACTCGGGATACTTGGGCAGATCACCAGTGGCGTTGGTGTGGTGGGTGCCCACCTTCAGACCGTAGGGCATCAGTGCCTCGATCTGCTGGGGGGAGGCTTCGGAGTGGGCAACGGTGAAGATCACCTTGGGGTTTGCCATCTTGGCATCCCGCACAAACTCCTCAATATGTTCCCGCTCGGGGGCAACACACCAAGCATAGGCGGCATCACCGGCTGCATCGATCAGCGGTTGATAATCCTCCTTGCAGATGGGACCCTTCCAGGGGTTGCCCTCACGGTCAGCGCCGAACTTGGGGTTCATATAGGGCGCTTCCATGTAAAGACCGATGAAGCTGGCACACTCGGGGGTTTGCATAGCCGCCTTCATGGTGGCAATCTGCTCCAGAAGGTTTTCCTTGTTCTGGTTAAAGTACAAGGTGGGCAGCATGGTGGTAGTGCCATGCTTTAAGTTAAACTGGGCAGCGTGGGCAGGATCCTCAAAGACCCATTTGCCTCCGCCGGCATGGTTGTGGGTGTCAATGAGACCGGGGCCAACATAGGCGCCTTCCACATCCATAATCTCGCAGTCTGCGGGAATGGGGGTATTGCGCATTTCACCAAAGCCCTTGATCATCCCGTTTTCCACAAACAGGACAGCCTCGGGGATGAAATGGTTTTTCATAATGAGTTCGGCATTGATAATTGCCAGCATCGTTTTCACGCTCCTGTCAATGGGATTCAGCGAAAAGTGTCAAGCAGAGCCTTGGCCTCTTTGATGATCAGCTCAGCGGTGCCTGCCTTATAACGGGAGGATTTTGCCTCATAGCCACCCTCGTCATAGGAGTCCTGCATGGGGAAATAACCCTCGCCGCCGTTGGTGGTGCAGCTGGGCAATACCAAATCCCAACCCTCAGCTGCCTTGATGCCGATGCCCACACCGTTAAAGGGCTCACCGGGGATACCCAGCATTGCCACATTGCCGATGGCAAAAGCGCTCAAGCGCAGGGGGAAGGATTCGGGACCGTGCTCCAGACGGATCATACGACCAGCCTCTGCAACAGCAGTGGTCAGCTCCATACCCTTGAAGGGGATCTCTTCCGTACGGCCTTCCTTATGCAGCTGGAAATACTTCCGTGCCAGAGGCATATCCTCGGGCTTGGGCATATTGGAGGGCAGGTCGGTGACCTTCTGAACATACTTCAGAGTGTCCACATCGGTGTAGTTGACCTTATCATACACCTGCAGAACAGCAGCAGCCACCACATTGCCCATATGACGGGCATGACCGTAGCCACGGGCAACATCGTCAAAGTCGTTGAACATATCGTTGAAGTCACCGTTCTTGGCATTGACATTGACATGGTTCACATCGCCCTCAGCGCCGTTATAGAAGATGGCTTTGACATTGTCCAAAGACTTTTCCAGTCTTCTGCGGAAGAAAGCAGGCCAGTCCGCGGAGATCTGGGTACCGCCGATGGTGTCGGGGTGGCAACCCAGGTTTGCAAAGACGATGGTATCAGCACCCTCACGGTCGAACCGCAGGACATTGACCCGCTCGTCCACATCACCGATAGGATGCAGGATATCGGGATTGCCCACACCGGGGTTGGTGCGGACCTTACCGTCCTTCATACGGAAGCGGCGGACAAATGCAATGTTAGGTGCATGACCGATGCCCCAGCCCATCTTGGCAGGCTTCAGGTCTGCCAGTGCGAACTGTGCGCAGGCAACAAACCGCTTTCTGAGGAACTCAGAATACTCACGGGTCAGCTCGTTTTCATCCTTGAAGCCGATAGAACCGCCGGTGTGGGTATGGGTAGCATGAAGCATAATGGCTTCCTTAGGAAGACCGGTAGCCTCAGAAATGCTTTCTAAGTAGATATCGGCATCAGGAGTGTCGATCATACAGGCATCCAATGCCATAATCAAAATCTTGGTTTCGCCGCAGGCCAGCGCCAGCGCATTCAGCTCCAGCTCGTCCCGCACGCCGTCAGCCAAACGAACCTTGAAGTATCCCCGCATAGGAATGCCCATCATGGGGGTCACATTCACTCTGGCGAAACCGGCTTGTAATGTGTTCATTCTGTATGCCTCCGAAAAAGGAAACTTATCTCTTCTTCCACTCGTCGTACTGTTCCATATAAGCCTTTTCTTCGGCGGGGAACTTACGCAGGGTGTTGACGACTTCGCCGTTGTTGTACTTGCGGTCGCCCATATCTTCGGTGGTGCCGAACAGGGTCAGGTTGACCTGACGGGGACGAGCGCGGACATGGTCCCAGTCGATGAAGTAGATGTGAGCGAACTCGCCCAGATCCAGCTTGCCATCCTTAATGGTCAGGGTCTCGCTGCGGCCGAAGAAGACGGAGCGCAGGTGGCCGTCGGTGTTCATAGAGGTGAAGTTGCCGGGCTCGTCAACATAGCGGCCGAACTGTGCGTGTACGGGGCCGGGATGGCGGTAGTCGCCCTCATTGACGAAGTCGGGGATCATCTTGCGCATAATGTCCAGCAGATCGTGCTGCAGGTACTCCAGATCGAAGGTGTCGAAGTCGTGAGAGCACTCCTGGATCATAACGGAGCAAGTGGTGTGGTGGGAAACCACGGAAACGGTACCGTTCTTGATGCCGGACTCTTCCACGATCTTGTGCACATCGATGGAAATGTCATGGAAGGTGGGGATCCAACCCCGGGACTGCAGCTGAATTTCTTTCTGAATCATTTTGAATTCCATTTTTTATTACCTCCAACAAATAAATTAATGTTTTATATTCAGGCGTGGCGTTCATTCCAAGCCTTACGGACAGCGGCGATCATCTCATCCACCATAGCGGCGCGATCTGCGGCCTTGGCTACGCCAGAGGAGGAACCGGTGGCATCTGCACCGGCGATAATGGTGTTGTAAACATCGGTGCCGTTGGCAATGCCGGCGGCAGTCAGAACAAGAATCTTGTCATTGACACTCTTGACGCACTTGGTAGCAGCTTCCACATACTCAGGACCCACGCTGACACCGGTGCCGATGAGCTCGGAGGGCTCAGCAACGATGATGTCGGGTGCCAAAGTAGCGATCTTGGAAGCATCTGCCATAGAGTCGGCGCAGACGATGGTCAAAAGACCCACTTCCTCAGCGCGCTTGATGGTCTCAGAGAGCACCTCGAAGGTCACAGGCTTTTCCACATGGTTCAGCATAACGCCCTCGGCGCCGGCGGCAACCAAAGACTCCGGCAGGATGTCTGCCAGACCCCGACCCACGGGAATGGGATCCATATGGGGGGCGAATACATGGATGTGCTTGGTGTTCTCCTTGACACGGCGGATATCCACCACCGGGCAGGTGAAGATGATGTCCACACCGTACTTTTCCGATGCAGCATCGGCAGCCTTTGCCAGATCCAGGATCTCGTCGCCGTACAGGTAGGACTTGGGACCAATCTCAAAGAAAGGCGCTTTGATGGTACATTTTGCGTTCATATTGTTTCATCTCCTGTATGTATTTTCCGTTTTAGCGAAGGCTGTCCAGCAGTGCTGTGCCCTCTTTGATCAGAATTTCAGCAGTGCCTGCCTTGAAGCGGGAAGATCTTGCTTCGTAGCCGCCCTCGTCATAGGAATCCTGCATGGGGAAGTAACCCTCGGAACCGTTGGTCAGACAGCAGGGCAGAACCAGATCCCAGCCTTCTGCCTTCTTCAGACCAATGCCCACACCGTTGAAGGGTTCGCCGGGAATGCCGGCCAGCGCTACATTGCCGATGGCAACGGCAGATAAGGTCATGGGGAAGGACTCCGGACCGTGCTCCAGTTTTACCATGCGACCGGCCTCCGCCACCACAGTGGTCAGCTCCATGCCCTCGAAGGGGATCTCGTTGTCCTTGCCTGCCTTGTGCAGTTCATTGTACTTATGGGCAAGGGGCAGATCCTCAGGCTTTGGCATATTGGAAGGTACGGAAATATTGCCTAGCTTGCTGCGGATGGAATCCACATCCACATAGTTGACCTTATCATAAACCTGCAGTACTGCGCCGGTCATCACATTGGCCATATGACGGCTGTGGCCGTAGCCGCGGGCAACATCGTCAAAATCATTGAACATATCATTGAAGTCGCCGCCCTTGGCATTAACATTGACGTGATTCACATCACCTTGTGCGCCGTTAAAGAACACAGCCTTCACGTTGTCCATCGTCTTTTCCAGACGGTGGCGGAACAAGGTGGGCCAGTCACCAGAGATCAGATTGCCACCAACCACATCAGGGTGACAACCCATATTGGCAAGCACGATGGTCTCTGCGCCCTCACGGTCGAACCGGAGAACATTGACCCGCTCGTCCACATCGCCGATGGGATGGAGAATATCAGGATTGCCCACACCGGGATTGGTGCGAACCTTGCCGTCCTTCATGCGGAAACGGCGGACAAAAGCAATGTTGGGCGCATAACCCACAGCCCAGCCCATCTTAGCGGGCTTCAGGTCAGCCAGCGCCATCACAGCTGCGTCAACAAACTTTCTGCACAGCATATGACCGTACTCCTGCACGATTTGACGCTTGGTGTCATCTGCACCGGAGACCTGCATACCGTTCTTGCCGTCCAGATTCACCACGGGACCGGTATGGGTATGGGTAGAATGAACAAAGATCTGATCCGGGGTCAAGCCGGTAGCGGCAACGATGTTCTCAACGATTTTCGTCTGCACAGCACCGTTAATAAAACACAGGTCTGCACTCATCAGCAGCACCTTGCTGTCGCCTGCAGCCAAAGCCACAGTGTTGATTTCCAGTTCATCCAACACACCCTCGGCATACCGGGCATGGAAATAGCCGACGATCTCTGTCCCCAGCGGAGGGGTGATGTTCACACGACTGAAACCTGCTTGTAATGTATTCATAATAGTCACCTCATTTGGCATATTTTTACCTATACCTATAATAACCCCCAAAGCGCAATTTGTCAATTGATACCAACTGTTTTTTAGCATTTTAACAGAAATTATTTTTTGTATGCGGACTCTGTCGGATTGTAAAATTTCTTTGTACTGCTTGAAGGCAGGAAAGATTTGTGCTATACTGAGCAAAAAAAATAAATTTAGGAGGTTTTCTTATGAAACCGGAAAGTTTGAAAGCAATTCGACAGGCCTATGTCATCGAGCGTGACTGCATCCAAGAAATGATGGAATACATCGACGACGAGCAGTTTGCCAAGGCGGTGGATCTTCTGAGCAATGCCCCCCGCATCGGTACCTGCGGCTGTGGTCATTCCGGCATCATCTGCCAGCATATGGCGCACCTGATGTGCTGCATCGAGCGCCCCGCCCGCTTCATCTCCCCTGCTGAAGCTGTCCACGGTGCTACCGGCTTTTTGCAAGCCGGCGATGTGATGATCTTCGCCTCCCGGGGCGGCAAGACCAAGGAGCTGCTGCCCATCGTGGACATCTGCAAGGCAAAGGGTGTGTCCATCATCACCGTGACCGAGAATATGGAGTCCCCCCTGGCGCAGGCTGCAGATGTGGTTCTGAAGCAGCACGTCAACCGGGAGACCGACAAATGGAATGCCCAAGGTACCACCTCCACCACCGCACTGTGCATGATTTTCCACGCACTGCAGGCCGCGGTTATTGAGGAGACCGGCTATCAGGCAGAGCAGTTTGCTCTGATCCATCCCGGCGGAGCTGTGGGTGAGCGGCTGAACAAAAAGCCTCTGTAAGCCCCCTGCCCTAAGGATCTGGTATTATGACAATTATCGAAAGCATTCGAAACGAGTTTAAAAAAGTAATGGAAAGACCCAAAAAGGAACGATTTGAGTACTTTTGGGACTATTTCAAATGGCATGCTATCATCGCTGTGGTGCTGGTCGCTGTACTGATCTATACTGTGATCGGTCTTGCAAACCGCAAGGAGACCGTCTTTACCGGGTATATTCTCAACTGCTCGGTGACTGCGGATGACAAGGCTTTTTTGCAGGACTTTTATGCCTATACCGGCATCGACACCGACAAGCAGGAAGTGGGTTTTTACACAGACTTGCACCTGCAGAAGGGACAGGATCAGCGCAACGCCGAGGTGTTTCAGCGGATCATGGCCGGCATCTCCATCAATGACAGTGATTTTATCGTAGCCCCTCCCGACCCTTTCCGGATGTGTGCCTACAACACCGGCAGGATCTTTGCAGACCTGCGAAATTTCCTGGATGCCGATGCGCTGGAACGCTTCTCTGACAGACTTTACTACATCGACGGTGCCGTTATGCAGCAGCTGAGTGCGCCTGTGGGGCAAGCAGTGGATCCGGAAGCCATCATTTATCCCGACCCCCGTCGACCGGAGAATATGCAAGACCCCATCCCCGTGGCTATCGACATCAGTGACCGGGCCAATTTGCGGGATGCCTACTACTACTTCCCCGACACCACCTTGTATCTTGGTGTGATCACCAACACCGCCCGTCCGGAGCTGACCAAACAGCTAATCGAATTTCTCTTTTCTGAAACATAAAAAATTCCCCGGTTCTTCAGAACCGGGGAATTTTCTATGCTTTTTAATCCAGAACCATCACGTGGACTTCTGCGATCCGGTCGCAGCTACCCACGGCCAGATACTTCTCGTCGGGAGACAGGCAGACAGAAGCCGGGGTGTTTATAACGGAAGGACCGTCGGAGAAGTTGGGGATATTGTAATTGAGGATACCCATCTGATTCAGACCGTTCTTGTCGTCATACTGGAAGACATAGCCCAGGTCCTCATCGTCACCGGCAACGCCCCACAGGTGGGTCTTTGCCTTGTTGGTGCACATAGAGCGGATGGGGCCGTAAGCAGCGGCATTGCCCAAGCTGTACACAGTACCGTCGGGATTGACGATGGCAGCCAGTGCGTCCAGGGTGCCCACGAACTTGCGGTCATTGTTCCAATCCACCACGCAGGAAGCCTTGGCACGGTAACGGCGACCGGTAGCCTCGGGCAGCTTGATGGCAGGGTCAAAGTTTACAGGTTGCGGCAGGATGTTCTCACGGAGCCAGGCCTTGTACTTCTCGTCGATGTCGGCAAAGCGGGTGGTCTTGGTAACAACGCCGTCCACCAGCTCCATAACAAAGGCAGCAGTCTCGAAATCGCCGCTCTTACCGGAGACAACATGCAGCTTCCAGCGGTAATCCTTGGACTTCTTATCGAAGGCCATACCGATAACCTTGGAATCCTCAACCTCCAGGCGAGGTACGCTTCTCCACACGCGGATGGTTTCCACCTTGCTGGGCGGGAATGCCTGGAAGGGGTTCTTGGCAGAATTTTCTTCGCCGGTCCAGTTCTTCTTCCGAGCCTCGATTTTGGCGATCCACTCATCGGACATGCGGGCTTTGTAGGCTCTGCGATCCTCGGACACAGGACCCAACTCCCGGTAGACCTTGCGGAACTGAGCAAGATCCAGACCACCGGCAGAAGGACGGCTGGGGGCTTCTGTAGACACCTGATCCACCCAGAACAGGCGGTCATTATTGTGATCGTACTCTACTTCGGTGACATATTGCTGAATGCGTTCGGTCTTGCCGAACAGACCGCAGACGAAGGGATCTTCACCATTATCCGGATCCCAGCGCACCAGATAGGTAAGCGCAGGATAGAAATTGGGAACATCTTCTTTTTGCGCGACCATCACAGCGATCCACAGCACACCATCCTTATCGATATCAAAGCCGTTGATAACACCACGGTGATCCGACATCATACCGTCCTTGGGATGGATGCAACCAAGGAGAGTCACCTTACCGGTGGCAAACTCCAGCTTGTGCATAAAGGGCGCGGAGGAATGGGCAAAGTACAGGTACTTACCACTGGGGTGGTTGCGACCCTGCACCATATACTGATACCACTTGGGCACCTTGTAATCTTCAATGTAGTCGGGCATATGATAGTCCAAATGCTCGATCTCCACCTTTTCGGTATCCACCTTGAACATCTGACCGGACTTGGAGCAGCCGTAGATGTTGCCATCGGCGCCCAATACCAACCGGTAGCAGAAGATCTCCGCCACCTTGCCCAGATCCTTAATGACACTGTGGGTATTGAAGTCATAGCAGTAGATATGTCCACGCATAAAGCCGATCATATACAGGCGGTTATGCTTGGGATCATACTTGGCGCCGTAAATGGTCTCCTGAGGAACAGGAGTGCCCAGGGTCATACCCCGCTCGGTCTTGGGGTCCCAGACGATGATCTGAGAGCCGGGGAAACCTTCCCAAACATGGTTGTGGTGACCGAAGGGCAGCCACTCCTCGTGGTGGGGCGCACGGTCAGTGGAGTGGGTGGTGGCTACCAGCAGGTAGTCTTTCTCATCATAGGGGCACTCGGGGTAAATGGCGTGCCGGGGAATGATGTTCATAGAGGTATGGAACTTGGAGTGGGGCAGCTTACGGATGGGGTGCAGCAGCACATCCGCAGCGTCAAAGCAAGTGACAACCTTGTCCTGATCGTAATCAAAATAGGCTAATTTTGTGGCGCAGCAGAAACCATTCTCGGAGGACAGGGGGTAGTAGAGTCTTCCGTCGGGCGCCACCACGGCATCCCAACAGGCGTTGGCACCGTAAGATTCTTCCATCTTGGGCATTCTTGCCCGGACGCTGGTCTGATTGATAAGTCGCTTGGTTGCCGGATCTTCACGATCAGCGAATACATAGCTTTTCTTAGGTGCTTCGTTCATAAATAATCCTCCTTGCGTAATGCAACGGTTCTATGGAAAGCGGAAAATCCGCATTCGCACTGTATGTTTATGATAGGTGATTGCCACCGAAAAGTCAACCGTAAATGCAGAAAAATGCCGCAGAATTTCTCATTCTGCGGCATTATGTTTGTGTTAATCCAGAACCATCACATGGACCTCTGCGATCCGGTCACAGCTACCGATGGCAATATACTTTTCATCGGGAGACAGACAGACGGAAGACAGGGTGTTGGCAACGGTAGGACCGTCGAAATAGTCGGGAATGTTATAGTTGATAATGCCTCTCTGGCGCAGGCCCTTCACATCATCATATTCAAAGACATAACCCAGGTCCTCATCGTCACCGGCAACGCCCCACAGCTTGGTCTTTGCCTTGTTGGTGCACATAGAACGGATGGGACCGTAAGCGGCTGCGTTACCCAGGCTGTAGACACTGCCGTCGGGGTTTACGATGGCTGCCAAGGCATCCAAGGTGCCGACGAACTTGCGGTCATTGTTCCAATCCACCACACAGGAAGCCTTAGCGCGATAACGGCGACCGGTAGCCTCGGGCAGCTTGATGGATTCATCCAGGTTCGGCTTCTGGGGCAGAATGTTCTTCCGCAGCCAATCCTTGTACTTCTCGTCGATTTCGGCAAAACGGGTGGTTTTGACAACCTTGCCGTCCACCAGTTCCATAACGAAGGCAGCAGTCTCGAAATCACCGCTCTTACCGGAGACAACATGCAGCTTCCAGCGGTAATCCTTGGACTTCTTATTGAAGGCCATACCGATAACCTTGGAATCCTCAACCTCCAGACGGGGCAGGCTCATCCAAATACGGGTGTGCTCCACCTTGGAAGGATGCCAAGCCTGGAAGGGATTGTCCGCAGAGTTCTCCTCGGTGGTGACACCCTTCTTCTGCCGCTCCTCATAGCGCGCCCATTCCTTTGCATTCATAGGACGGTCCCATGCGTTTGCATCGCTGCTGACCGGTCCCAATTCGCGATAGTGCTTACGGAACTGGGCAAGATCCACACCACCTGCAGAGGGGCGCAGACGGGAGCTGGACACCGTATCCACCCAGTACAGACGGTCATTCTTGTGATCGTACTCGATCTCGGTAACATAGCACTGGATACGCTCGGGTCTACCGAACAGACCGCAGCAGAACGGCTCTTCGCCGTTGTCCGGATCCCAGCGGATCAGGTAGGAACGGTCAATGTACATATAGGGAGGCTTCATTCCGCTGACGCCCTGCATAGCGTACCAAATGACACCTTCTTTATCGATATCAAAGCCCTGAATGCTGCCAGTATGCTCAAACAGGCCGTCCTTGGGCAGGGCATTGCCCACACAGGTGACCTCACCGGTGGCAAACTCCAACCGCCACATTGCCGGACGGGATGCCAGCACGAAGTACAGGTACTTACCGGAAGGATGCACACGACCCTGCACCATATACTGGTACCACAAGCCGCACTTCATATCAAACAGTTCTGCCGGTGCGTGGAACTCCAGATGCTCGATCTCCACCTTGTCGGTATCTACCTTGAACATCTGACCGGATTTGGAGCAACCGTAGATATGACCGTCAGCACCCAGCACCAGCCGGTAGCAGAAGATCTCTGCCATCTTGCCCAGGTCCTTGATGACCCGGCGCTCATTGAAATCGTAGCAGTAGATGTGACCGCGCATAAAGCCGATCATGTACAGACGGTTGTGCTTGGGGTCATACTTGGCGCCGTAGATGGATTCCTGGGGTACGGGGGTGCCCAAAGTCCAGGCATGACCGGATTTGGGGTCATAGACCAGAATCTGAGAGCCGGGGAAGCCTTCCCAAACATGGTTGTGGTGACCGAAGGGCAGCCACTCGGCATGGTGACGGGCACGGTCGGTAGAGTGGGTCACACCTACCACCAAATAGTCCTCCTCGTCATAGGGGCACTCGGGGAAGAGTGCGTGACGGGGAATAGCGTTCAAAGAGGTGTGGAACTTGGAGTGGGGCAGCTTGCGAATGGGGTGCAACAGCACATCCTTTGCATCAAAGCACTCCACGACCTTGTCCTGGTCATAGTCAAAGTAAGCCAGCTTGGTTTGACCGCACTCACCGTTCTCGGAGGACAGGGGGAAGTAGAATCTGCCATCGGGGGCAACCATGCCGTCCCAGCAGGCGTTCGTAATATCGCCTTCTGCCAAAGGTGCCATTCTGGAACGGACACCGGCCTGGTTCATCACCCGGGCGGCATCTTCGGAAAAACGCTCAAATACAAATTGATATTTCTTTTCAGTTTCTTGACTCATAACTCTTCTCCTTATTTGCAGCAAATTTCTAATTTTTTACCACATTTGCATCATAGGGGATTCCCTACAAAAAGTCAACTACAAATAAACGAATATGTCAACAATGTCCTTTTTTTATCAATCCAGTACCATTACATGCACTTCTGCGATCCGGTCGCAGCTACCCACGGCCAGATACTTCTCGTCCGGGGACAGGCAGACAGAAGCCGGGGTATTTATAACGGAAGGACCGTCGGAGAAGTTGGGGATATTGTAATTGAGGATACCCATCTGATTCAGACCGTTCTTGTCGTCATACTGGAAGACATAGCCCAAGTCTTCATCGTCACCGGCAACGCCCCACAGGTGGGTCTTTGCCTTGTTGGTGCACATAGAGCGGATGGGGCCGTAAGCAGCGGCATTGCCCAAGCTGTAAACAGTGCCATCAGCAGATACGATAGCTGCCAGAGCATCCAGAGTACCGACGAACTTGCGGTCATTGTTCCAATCCACCACGCAGGAAGCCTTGGCGCGGTAACGGCGACCGGTAGCCTCGGGCAGCTTGATGGATTCATCAAGTTCAGGCTTCTGAGGCAGGATATTCTCCCGGAGCCATGCCTTGTACTTGTCATCAATGTCAGCAAAGCGGGTGGTCTTGGTAACAACGCCGTCCACCAGCTCCATAACAAAGGCAGCGGTCTCGAAATCGCCACTCTTGCCGGAGACAACATGCAGCTTCCAGCGGTAGTCCTTGGACTTCTTGTCGAAGGCCATGCCGATGACCTTGGAATCCTCAACCTCCAGACGGGGAACACTTCTCCAGACACGGACGGCTTCCACCTTGCTGGGCGGGAATGCCTGGAAGGGGTTCTTAGCGGAGTTCTCTTCGCCGATCCAGTTCTTCTTCCGGGCCTCGATCTTTGCCAGCTCTTCCTCAGTCAGCAGGCGCTTATAGGCTCTCTTGTCGTCCGCCACAGGACCGCGCTCGCGGTAAACCTTACGGAACTGAGCCAGATCCAAACCGCCGGCAGAAGGACGGTTGGGCTCTTCCATACATACCTGGTCACACCAGAACAGGCGATCTCTCTCCTGGTCACACTCCATCTCGGTGACATAGGCCTGGATACGCTCAGGCTTACCCAGCAGACCGCAGCAGTAAGGATCTTCGCCGTTGTCCGGATCCCAACGAACCAAGTAGGACAAAGAGGGATGACGGTAAGGCACATCATCCTTCTGGCTGGTCATAACCGTCAGCCACAGAACGCCTTCCTTATCAAAGTCAAAGCATCTGATCGATCCGCAATCAGTGGGCAGCATGCCGTCCTTGGGACAGCCACAGCCTACAAGGGTGACCTTACCGGTAGCAAACTCCAGCTTCCACATATAAGAGTAGTAGCCGACCACGAAGTACATATACTTGCCGGAGGGATGGTTGCGACCCTGCACCATGTACTGATACCACTTGTCCACCTTGTTGCCTTCGATCTCATTGGGCACATGGAACTCCAGATGCTCCAGCTCCACCTTCTCGGTGTCCACCTTGAACATCTGACCGGACTTGGAGCAGCCGTACAGATTGCCGTCAGCACCCAAAGCCAGGCGGAAGCAGAAGATCTCAGCCACCTTGCCCAGGTCCTTGATGACGCTGCGGGTGTTGAAATCGTAGCAATAAACGTGTCCGCGCATAAAGCCGATCATGTACAGACGGTTATGCTTGGGATCGTACTTGGCGCCATAGATGGTCTCCTGAGGAACAGGAACACCAAGGGTCATACCCTTCTCGGTCTTGGGGTCCCAAACAATAATCTGAGAGCCGGGGAAGCCTTCCCAAACATGGTTGTGGTGACCGAAGGGCAGCCACTCTTCATGGTGGGGTGCGCGGTCGGTGGAGTGGGTAGTAGCAACGATCAGGTAGTCCTTCTCGTCATAGGGGCACTCAGGATACAGCGCATGACGGGGAATGGCATTCAGAGAAGTATGGAACTTGGAGTGGGGCAGCTTGCGGATGGGGTGCAGCAGTACATCGGCTGCATCAAAGCAGGTAACGACCTTATCCTGTTCATAGTCCAGGTAGGCAAGCTTTGTATGCATACAGAAGCCGTTCTCGGAAGACAGGGGGTAGTAGAATCTGCCGTCGGGGGCAACGATGCCATCCCAGCAGGCGTTGGCGCCGTAGGACTCTTCCAGCTTGGGCATCCGGGCGCGAACGCTGGTCTGGTTAATCAGGCGCTTTGCCTCCAGATCCTCACGGTCAGCAAATACACAGTTTTTCTTGATTTCTTCGCTCATGATTTTCCTCCTTGCTTTACACAATCAGCAGGTTGTGAATTTGTGGAGACATACTCCACCGTTCATGTGCAGTATATCAAATGACCGCCTTTTTTTCAACGGCATTATTCACCAAAAAAAGGGAAACCCGGCAGAATTATCTGCCGGGTTTTTAGCTATTATTACCAAATTAAACAGGCTCGCCTGCCAGATACACCTGTTTTCGGTTCAATTCCCCGTCACAAACCACAAAATCTGCCCGTTTACCGGGGGCAATAGAGCCGATTTTATTTTCGCAGCCCAGCGCTTTTGCCGGATTCAGCGTTGCAGAAAGAACCGCCTGCTCAATGGAAATGCCGAATTCCACAGCATTTTTCATACCCTCGTACAGGTTAGCTGCCGCACCGGCAATGGTGCCGTCGGCAAGCTTGGCAATGCCGCTCTGCAGAAATACCTGCTGACCGCCCAGCTCATATTCCCCATCCGGCATGCCGCAGCAACGCAGAGAATCAGAGACCAAACAAATCCTGCCGGGGAACAGCCGGAACGCCATTCGCACAGAACTGGGCTGGACATGCATACCGTCACAAATCAGCTCCGCCTGTACATTTTCGTTTTCCGATGCCGCGCCGATTACTCCGGGTTTCCGGTGATGAATAGAGGGCATCGCATTGAACAGGTGGGTCAGGTGGGTTGCGCCGGCATCAAATGCCATTTTGGCATCCTCATAAGCGGCATCCGTATGGGCAACCGACACGGTACACAGCTCGGCTGCCGCCCGGACAAACGCCTCCGACCCGGACAACTCCGGTGCCAAATCTACGATTTTTACAAGTCCATCGCAGCCGTCAAAGAGTTTTTTGAAGGCTTCAAAGTCAGGGTTTTTCAAATAAGCACCGTTTTGTGCTCCCTTTTTCTTTTCCGAGAAGAAGGGTCCCTCCATTTGGATACCCATAATCCGGGCGCAGCCGGCTGGTTTTTCCTCCTGCAGACGGCTGCCTGTTTTGAAAGCCGTTTCCAAAGTCTCGTAAGGCAGCGTCATAGATGCAGGGGCAAAGGAAGTGATTCCGTTTTCCGCCAGATAACGCGCTATGGACACAAGACCTTCATAATCACCATCGGAAAAATCCGCGCCGGAATTTCCGTGGGTATGGACATCCACAAGACCGGGAATGACATAAGCACCGTCCAAATCGACTCCGTCTTCCGCCGGAATACTGTCCAACACTTGGGTGAATTTTCCACCCTCTACCCGGAAGCTGCCGCGGACAAATCTGCCATCTATGAAAATATAACCGTTTTTATACAGCATTGTTACCTCAATTCCGGCAGGCTGGCTGCCGCCACAGACTGTCCCACCCGGCGGGTCTTTTCATCCGGGAGCATGACGGTAACCGTCTTTGCCAGTTCCGGATATTCTTCTTCCAAGACCTTGTTGCACTGTGCAACGATCCGGTCACCGCCCACACCGGATGCCACACGACCCAGCACCAGCAGGCATTTCAAATCATAGAACTGGGCATATAACACCAGCGTATGGGCAAGGTAGGTGCCGATATCTTCAAAGATCTGCAACGCACCGGTATGCCCTTCCCCTGCCAGTCCCTGCACTACCTTCAGCTTTTCCGCAGGGGTCAGCGCCGCATCCAGCGCAATACCCGCTTTGGGTGCCAATTTGATAACTGCATCCTGAGAGAAATACTTACAGCCTACGCCAAAGTCCATAGACCATTCATCCTGCATTGCCTGCTCGCTCACATCCACAGGCGCAAAGGCAAGCTCGTTGAACCAGCCCAGCAGGTTTCCGTCGGCATTGACATAACCCACTGCCTCACTCGTTCCCATAGCAAGACCCATCACGCACCCCTGCTCCAGACTCATGGCGCCGGCAAGTGCCGTCACATCGCCGTCGTTGGCCACCACGATGGGCACATCGCCGATTTCCTTTGCCGCCCGGTCGAAGATGGATTTGACCTCCTCTCGGCGGTCTCTGGGCACTTTGATGAACAAAGAAGAGACCATGGGGCTGTTGCCGATAAACACACCTGCCGAGGAGACACCGATGGCATCCACCGGGGGCATTTTGGAGGCAGCGGTCTTAAAGGAATCCACGATGCCGTCAAACTGATATTGGGGGTCAGCTTGGGTTTTGGGGTGCCAGACCACTTCTTCTGAATACACCGGCACACCGTCAATCACCGCAGAGACCTTCCGGTCGGAACCGCCGGCATCAAAGCCGATCCGGCAGCCATCCATATGTCCGCCGGCAGCCACCGCTTTTTCATTGGCTTCCGGAAAATCCGCCTTGGAAACAGAACAGATCTCAAAGGGACGCTCGTACACATCCTCCATAAACTGCACATCGAATGCCCGCTCACCTGCCGGGGTATATGCCTTTTGGATCCGGGCAATCACCTGGGAATTACCGCTTAAATACACCCGGAAACCACCCACGCTCCACAAAAGGAACTTAACGGTCCGCTCGGCATAGCGGTAATTGGCCTCAGCAAATTCCGGACCCCGCAGGAAGGTATGCAGCACGGTGATCTTGCCGTCCTCCCGCTCCACCGCCACAGAAAAAGGCTCCTTTGCCTCTGCTAAAAACGCCTTTCTCCACACACCGAAAGGGATAAATTCTCCGTCCAGTTTCGGTGTGTTGGCACTATTGACTTCAATGCCGAGGTATTTCATAATCATTCTCCTTATACAATCTCCAGAACACCGAAAAATTCCGGTGTGTGGAAGTCCAGCCGCTCCAATTCGGACCAAGTGGCCCAGTGGGGGGCTTCCGTTTCATCGCCGCATTTATAGAAATTACCGCCCATAATATGACCGGGGGCAAAATGGCAGGGTTGTTTGTAGAGTTTTTCAAGGAGCTGCTCTGTCACGGTGCACTGCACCTGCCAGTAGCCCTCCCCCTTTGTTGCCGTTATCGCCGGCTGGGACAGACCCATTTCCAGCAGTGTTTGGCGGTTATGCCGGTCCGGACCGAAGGCACACTTGGCGATGCCCAGGGCATTCATCTCTACATTCAGATAACCGGCTCCCGGCAGCTGCGGGAAGCAGCACAGAAACATTTCCATACAGCTGTCCTCACAGATCCGCTCATCCGGAATTTTCTTGACCGCCTTGGGATTTTTCTCCCAGCACTTCATAGTCAGTTCCAGACCGGTACCGGGAATATACCGCAAAGAGCCTTCCGTTCTGGGAGCTTTTACGCCCCTTTCGTGGCTGTTGGAAACACAAAAAGTCTCCGGCTGTCCATCTGTACGGACATGATAGATCGATTTGCTCACGAATACATCTCCCCTATCCTTTATAGCCGCCCGGATTGTTCTTCTGCCAGTTCCAAGTGTCCCGGCACATATCTTCCAAGGTCTTTTCCGCAATCCAGTCCAGCTTTTCCCGGCTCTTGGCAGGGTCGGCATAGCAGGTAGCCAGATCGCCGGGACGGCGAGGTGCGATCTCATAAGGAACAGGCACACCGTTCACCTTCTCAAAAGCTTTGACCATATCCAGCACACTGTAGCCGGTGCCGGTGCCCAGATTGAACACCTCGGTGCCGGTATGAGCGGTGGCATAGCTGATCGCCGCCACATGTCCCTTTGCCAAATCCACCACATGGATATAGTCCCGGACACCGGTGCCGTCGGGGGTATCGTAGTCATTGCCGAAAACACGCAAGTGGTCTCTGCGACCCACCGCTACCTGAGAGATATAGGGCATCAGATTGTTGGGTACACCCTTGGGGTCCTCGCCGATCAGGCCGCTGGGATGGGCGCCGATGGGGTTAAAGTACCGCAGCAGTACCACGGACCACTCCTTGTCGGCAAAGGCAATATCCCGCAGGATCTGCTCACCCATATACTTTGTCCAGCCGTAAGGGTTGGTGCAATTGCCCGTCTTGGCATTTTCATACAGAGGCATCTCGTTGTCTCCGGAATAGACGGTAGCGGAGGACGAGAAGATGATGCGCTTCACATTATGCGCAGCCATCACCCGGCACAAAGTCAGAGTGGAACCCAGATTATTGGCATAGTACCGCTGGGGAATGGCAACAGACTCACCCACCGCCTTCATGCCGGCAAAATGGATGACACAATCGATCTTATGGGCATCGAACACCTTTGATAGCGTATCTCCGTCACACACATCCAGCTCATAGAACAAAGGACGCTTGCCGGTAATGGTCTCCACCCGGTTCAGAACCTCCGGGTCGGAATTTGCCAGATTGTCAACAACCACGACTTCCATGCCCAGCTTTAAAAGCTCTACACAGGTGTGGCTGCCGATATAGCCCATACCGCCGGTGACTAAAATTTTCATTTCAACGTCTCCTCTACGATTTTATGCATCTGCTCCCACTTGCTTTCCATATCCGCAACCATCTTGAACTGGGTACGGGTACGGCAAAGATTCTGATCTTCATAGTGGGTACGGAAATAGGTGTCGCCGTTTAAGAAGTCTGTCAGGAAGCGGACACCGCATTCCAAAGTCATCAGCTTGGCGCCCACAGGCAGCATCTGAATTTCCAGCTCTGTCAGGCTGCCGTTGCTTCCTTCTACAAAGCCCTCGGTATAGGCGCGGAACAGATCCATATCGCACCAAACCTTGCTCAAATCCCGCTCATCCTCCATGGCAGTATTGGTGCCGGACCGGATAGCATCACCGTAGTCATACAGGAAAGAGCCGGGCATAATGGTATCCAAATCGATAACACACAGGGGCATCCGGGTATCAAAATCAAAGAGGATGTTATTGAGCTTTGTATCGTTATGGGTCACCCGCAGAGGTAGTTCGCCACTTTGCAGCTTCTCAACAATCGCACCTGCCTCCTGCTCCCGTGCCAAGGCAAATTCCAGCTCCTTTTGGCACAGTGCCATACGGTTTTGGTAATTGACCTCCATAGCGGCATGGAGCTGCTGATAGCGGACGGGGGTATTATGAAAATCCTTGATAGGCTCAAAGAGAGTCTCCGCCGGAAAATCTGCCAGCTGCCCTTGGAATCTTCCGAAGGCAAGACCGGAATAGTAGCAATCCTTCGGTCCTTCTGCCTTTTGCAGACAAATGGTGGAACGGATAAAATCATACATTCGCCAATATTCACCATTCTCATCCTGATAACATGCCTTTCTGTCCTTGGTGGGGATCAGATGCAAGGATGCTCTGGGATCATAGGTACGCTTGGCTATAAAAGCCGTGGTTGCAGCGATATTTTCCATCAGCTGCACCGGCTCCTTGAAAACATTTTTATTGATCTTCTGCAGGATGTAATTCAGACCGGAATCGCAGGTCACCAGGTAGGTTTCATTGATATGTCCGTGACCGTAACAGTTCCACTCGCAAGGTTTTCCTTTTATTCTGAATTTTGAAATCAGTTGTTCCATACAAACACTCCCAAAATTGTTTTTATTTTATAATACCTGTTTCTGCGGACAATTACAAGCAATTTCCCATCGCAAGTAAATAAAATGATAAATTTTTGATAAGTTTTGAAAACAACTTGCGTTTTTCTTTATTTTATGATAAAAATATTGCAAGCAAAGGATGTGATATACTATGCAGATCACGCATCTGTCAGGCACGCAGTTGCAGCGTTTCGGCAAAATTTTGCCCAGCTGTCCGGAAACCGGAAGCGGGCAGCACAAGCAGCGTCTCCATCTGGAGCCGCAAGCGCAGATCCCCTGCTATGAAGCAACGGCGGAAACCGTTTTGGATTATGTTTCCGGTATGTCCGCATTGGTCATTTACGATAAAGAGCAGCCGCACCTTTTCTATTTGGACAGGATCGTGGCTTTGCAACCCGGCACCCGTTTCTCGATTCTGCCGCTGGCCGATACCTGTCAGGTGGACATCCTCAGCAGCGAGAATTTGGCACCGCTGGAATATGTGTCGGTTTCTACGCTGGAAAGACCCAACAAAGGCCTGCAGCTGGAAAAAATATATACATTTTTATACCAGGAATTTTCTCCCAACTTCTATTTTCGGGGTGAAAAGCACCACCCCTATGAGCTGGTCTATGTCAAGCGGGGAACGCTGCACAATCTGGTGCGTGGTCAGGATCTGGAGCTTACCCAGCAGAGCTTTATGATCATCGACAGCAATGACTGGCACACCCAATACTCTGATCTTTCCGTCAACTTTTTGACGATATCCTTTTGGGCGGCTGACAGCAACATTTCCGGTATTGCAAACCGGGTCTTCCCTTCCACCCCGCAGCTGACGGCGATCTTTGAAAAAATGCTGAAACAGAACAAAAAGAATCCTTACAGCGAGGATTACATAGAGTCCCTGTTGCGTATACTTCTGATCGAATTACTGGAACAGGTCAGCGAAGATGCCGGTTCTCAACTCTCTTCCAGATGCTCCGAAAACGAGATCGTGGACAAGGCTGTCCGCATCATTTCAGAAAACACTGTCAAAAAGCTGACGCTGGAAGAGCTTGCAGCGCAGGTGCATACATCCGTGCCTTACCTGTATAAGTTGTTCCAGCAGCATTTGGGAATATCCCCCGGCAAGTACATTGCCAAAATTCGCATTGAAGAATGCAAGGTGCTGCTCCGGGACGGACAGCTGCCCATGGGGCAGATTGCTAAGCGCATGGGTTTTTCCAGCCTGCAGCATTTCTCCCGACAGTTTAAGAGTATCTGTGGCATCTCCCCTTCCCAATATGTTCGCTCCATTCGATAAAAAAAGACTACGGCATTGCCGTAGTCTTTTTTTATTTGATTTTACATCAGAGGATCCATGGAAAGAACCGGATGACCCTTCTCGGTCAGCCAGGTCATCAGCTCCTCTGCGTCGCAGGTAACGGTTTCGTCCGCTACCATATCGGCAAAGTTTTCGATGCCATACAACTCCTTGGCGGTCTTGTTCAGCCGTTCAGCCACATCGTCCTTCAGTTCCTTAGGCATCCAAACGATTCGCTCCAGACCGCCTTCAGCAGCCAGGAATTTCTTGGAAGCGATGAAGTGACGACCGTGACCCATGAAGCCGGGAGTCTGGACACCGCCGCCGGTGCAGGATGCCAGTTCGCCGAAGGTCATGCCGGCAGGGGTCATACCCTTGTATTCCCGGTTGACAACGATGACACCGGAGGAAACAGCCTCGATACCGCAGATACACTCGAAGCAGCCGCAGGAGGTCATAGGATCTTCCAAAATGGAGTACAATGTGACATTCTCCACAGCACCGTGGGTAGCTTCTGCGATCATCCGGTTGACTTCCTCGTAACGACCGGTGCGCTCGTCGATCAGACCCTTCTTCAGGATGGGCTGACAGGGACCGTTGGGATCCAGCTCGTTGGTTGCCTTGGCATCCAACCAGCTAACCGCGCCGCACAGACCCAGACGCTCGGGAGTAACCACGCAGCAGTGGGCAGGGGCAAAGGACTGGCACAGGATACAGGTGTAGTAGCGGTCAACAGCCCCGTCGGTCATAGAGGCAAGACGGTCATCTCTCTGGGCGTAACGAGGCATTGCCACTTCGTCACGGAACTTGCCTGCCTCGGCAGCGTCGGTAATCAGGGTGATCTGGCACTTGTCAACAACTGCGTCGAACTCGTCCATGATCATTACATACAGAACCTCTGCAAAGTCCTTCAACCGCAGACCGGCTTCAAATGCGGAATTTGCCACACGGACACGGACCTGATTCCGCTGACCGGTGTGCATAACGCCTACCATATAGTTGATCCAAGCGTGGAACTTCCGCTCAATAACAGACTCGAAGTCCACCTGCATCTTCTTGCCGGCAACCTCAACAAATGTAGCCAATGCCAAGTCTTTTTCGGCATCCAGATCCGGTCCGATGATGGTGATCTTATGATCCTCGATCTCATCGAGTTCTTTCATAACCACCAGCTCAGCGGTGGGGTTCTTGGAGGACCAGAACTCATTGTGCATATCTGCCTTACGGATAATTTCACCCTCGAAAGCAGCGGCGAATGCCACAGGAATGGACAGCTCAGTGACTTTGACCTTGATGTTGCGCAGTTCCAAAGACTTCTTGACGGTATTGTTGTGGTCACAGACGGATTCCAGTGCGCCGGGCACCTGGTTCTCGCCCAGATCGATGTCCACCACCACGGGGAAGCCCAGTGCGATAGCACCGGCACCGGCGGAAACAACAACGGCATCAATGGCGCCAAAGGTGTTGACGAATGCGGGAACACGGTTCTTGGTGTAATCCAACAGACCTGCCAGATCGCCGGGCTGGACATTACCGAAGATCAGCGCTGCGCGGACGGCAACGGTGACAACATGGATAACGCTGGTCACATCGTGACCCAGAGGGATGACACGGAACTCAAGACCCATACGGACGCCGCCTTCAGCACACTGCTCGATGACATCGCCCACCATAAAGGTCATAATGCCCTTGGACTGGTAGTCCTTGACAACCTTCACAACATCTTCTGCATTGTCCGCCTTACCCAGGACAACGGCCACGCCGGGGATATCGCCGGTAACCAGGGGCACACCCAGGGAACGGATGATGGGATCGGGCACGAAACCGATGCCGGAATCGTTTTCATAAGGGTTGCCGCCTTCAGCATACTTCAGACCCTCGATGATCTCCGCGCCAACAGCGGTGGCAAGACCGGCATTCAGCGCCTGACCCAAATCTTCCTGATTGGTAATCAAGCTCTTCAGCACGCCAACACAGGCGGGCAGGTCGCCCAAAGTCTTGACCTTTACACCGGTAGCGGCATAAATGGTGGGGAAATAATAAGCGGTGTCGGGGAACGCAACAGGATGGTCTGCACCGTGCTTGGCAATGGCGTCATTGACTGCGCCCTCAACAAGACCGGCTACGGCATTGCTGCCGCCATAAATAAGATCGGTTAATACGCTCATAATGTTTCCTCCTAATTTTAATTATATCCAAAACCATATAGCTAGATATACAAAGCATATAACAAAGAAAGCGAAATGGCAGGGAGGGAGTTACCCTCCCTGCCATAAAACGCGGGGATGTTGTGCTTACAGATCCAGGTAAGAATCGGAGTACAGCACGTGGTTCTTGAAGATGTCGCAGGACTTGATGGTCTCCATCAGTCTGCGGTCGTTGGGGTTGACGATCGCGGAGGTCAGACCCTGCATCATGCACATTGCAACCAGAGTGGAGTCCATGATGGGACGGACTTCCTTGGGTGCGCCGTTGGAGTTATTGGACAGACCGCCGGTGGACTTCAGGCCCTTGTCGGCGAACATCTTGATAGCTTCCAGAACTTCCATCTGCTTATCCTGCATACCCTTAACAACCAGGAACAGGGGGTCGAACCACAGGTCGTCGGAGGACATACCCAGACCCAAGCCACGCTCCAGCATATTGTCACAGTGCATCATACGCTCGTCGTTGTCCTTGGCGATACCGTCAGCGGAACACAGAGCGATACAGATAGCGTCGTTGGCAGCAGCCAGGTCAATGTAGCCGATACGGGAGCCGGCGTCAGCAGAGTTGACGATGGGCTTGCCGTTGGTGCGGTTATAGACCTTAATACCGGCCTCGATAGCACGCATGTTAGCGGTATCCAGAGCCAGAGGCACATTGTCGAAGTTCTCCTGCAGCAGCTTAACAGCCCACATCATACGCTCGGGGCCGTCCTTCTCAGCAGGTCCGATGTTCACATCCAGGTAAGTAGCGCCGGCCTTGATCTGTGCAGCGGCACGCTCCAGGATGGGAGCGGGATCACGCTCGTCCATAGCCTTGCGGATAGCGGGAGCGATGCAGTGGATACGCTCGCCGATGGTGACGAAGGTCTTGGACTCGGGGTTGTAGCCCTTGTACTTAACGCCCATGTCCACGATCTCGATCTTGGGAACCTTAGTCTCCAGCAGCTCCTCGAAGGAAAGCTCCTTGACCTCAACGGTGGAAGCGGTAGCAGCCTTGGCAGCATTCTCAGCAGCAGCGGCAGCGGCAGCAGCCTCGTATTCCTTATCCTTCAGGTACTTGGGCAGCTGAACAGCCTCCAGAGGACCAACAACCACATTCCAACCGGGCAGCTTCTCCTGGATCTCACCCTTCATAACGGCAACCTTGCCGGGGATGATCAGGGTGCGGTTCTTGACCTTGCTCTCGATCTGCAGCTCATCAAAGGTCTTCTTGATGGTGGAGGAGGAGAACTTACCGGCTGCCCAGGCAGTCAGAACGGACATACCGGAAGCATCGGAGATCAGCAGGTTTACGGGAGCATTGGAACGCTCCATTTCGCCGGAAACCAGGAAGTAGGTCAGAGCGAAGTCAACGGTCAGAGCAACGGGTGCGTTCTCGTCAGCGCCGTTCAGG
>JAZRLE010000022.1:0-2938 GCA_045646665.1 Faecousia sp.
ATATATTCCCAAGGCGGTTGCACTTCACCGCCCCGGGGATCATATAGTTCCGGCGGGAACAGAAACACGCACGCATAAAAGAAAGGAATGATGAAAAGACATGAACAAGAAAACAGCAAGACGCAAGCGCGATCTGAAGACTAAGCTGTTGTCCGCGGTTGCAATGCTGCTTGTGTCTTCCCTGATGATGGTAACCACTACCTATGCGTGGTTCACATTGTCAACCGCTCCTGAGGTCACCGGTATCACCACCGCTGTCGGTGCCAACGGCAACCTGGAAATGGCTTTGTTGCCTTACGATGCACTTACAGCGCACAGCGCAACAGATGACTACGGTGTTATATCTACTGCTAACGATGGTCAGTTGCCGACTGCTCAGAAGAACACTACCTGGGGCAACCTGGTGGATGTCAGCGATAATACTATCTACGGCATGAATAACCTTGTGCTGTATCCCGCTGAACTGAACCTGACTGATGATAAGGTTCCTGTCGGCAATGCAGCAGCTCCTTTGAAGACTCCTGTTTATGGCGCTGACGGCCGTATTAATGAGCTGAGGGCAAACACTATTACCGGCGTATACGATGGTGCTAATGCTCAGTTTGCAGAAAGCTTCACTATCGCCGGCACACCCTCCACGACAATTACCAATGCAACCGGCGTTCGCGCGATCGGTACTTCTTCCAGCCTGACTGCCCGTGAACTGGCGCACAGAAATGCTGTGGCAGCAGCGCTTTCCGAAAAGGGTGGCGCAAACACCGATGCAGGTCGTACCCTGAATAAGAACGGTTCTGCTATTTCTGATATTGCGATCAAGCGCGCTTTGCTCGGAGAGAGCACTTTCACTTGGACGGAAATCCAGGCTCTGTATCAGGCTGTGCTTGACATGGATACGATTGCGGGCAGAATCGAGAAAGCACTGATCAACTACCTGCTGGCTTACAACATTGCTCCCGGTACTACAGAAAGCACGTATGCAGCAATGGTAACTGCTTTCAATGGTGCGGCTTCTTTGACTGCAGCTGAGGGTCTTTCCGGTGAGGGCTGGACTGTTTCTGTGCCCGGTGACGGAACTGCATACAACACCGCTAAGGGCGCCTTGACAGCACTGAGAAGTGATATTAACAACGCGAAGACGCTGCTGGAGGCGGAGGAAGACAAAACTGGTATTACTTGGGAACGTTTGTCTACTGCCCTGGGTGGACTGGTTGATATGGATTTGATCAGAGTTGGTACACCTAACGGTACCGGATATACGATGGATGAGCTTAACGATCCTTTGTATGGGGAAAAAACTGAAGCAGAGAAGGACAAGGATGGAAATACTATCTATCCTGCTCGAAATGCATTGGTGCAGGATCTTCTGGACAAGGGAATGACCGTTGCAATCAATATGCCTAATGGTTCCGGTGTGTTTACGGACATTGCAGATTTTATTGGCAACTACAGCGGTAGCTTTAAGACGGAGCTTACCTACAATGGTCTGCCTATGAGCATCCAAACTGTGATGACCGCACAGGGTGCTGCAAATTACCTGAGCGCTGTGGCTTCCATGGACGGCATGACCTTTGTCAGCGCTACTGGCGGTTCTTCCAGCAACCCCATTTCTACTTTCTACGGCTACATCATTGACCTGGCATTCCGTACCAATGCTGCCAACTCCTATCTGCAGCTGCAGGCAGATGCCATCGACCGTATTTACGAAGATGGTAGCAACGAGAGCACCATGGGTCACGGTGCAAGCATGACCTTCAAGACCGATTCCGCCACCTTTGGTCAGGCTGGCGTCAAGTCTCTGATGGAGAGCATCCGCATTGTTTTCTTCGATACTGTTACCGGTGAAATTTATGCGAATGCTCAGCTGGATGCAGACGCAGCAGAAACCAATGCAACTAGCGGTGAGGTCAAGATGCCCATCGTGCTGACGGGCAAGACCGACAATGATCAGACTGCTGATGTCGATGAGAGCACTCACATCATGGCACTGAACCAGAATCAGGCTCACGTGCTGTCTGTTTTGGTCTATCTGGATGGCAATACCGTTACCAATGCGGATGTGGCAACTGACTTTGCCAAGTCTATGACTGGCTCCATGAACCTGCAGTTCTCCAGCTCCGCAACTCTGGTTCCCATGGAGTACAACGACCTGAGAAACGGTACTTCTTCCGTGACTCCTACAGATGAAATCGTGCCGCTTCAAGCAACAGCTACTGGTTATGACGTCGCTGCTGCTAAGCAGGGAGATAAGATTGGCTTCACCTTGACTCCTGCTGTTCCTGAAGGTGCTACTATCACCGTTTCTATTAATGGAACAGATGCAGGTGCAGTCACGGAAGGTACGGCAGCAGGCAAGACTGGCTACTATGTGACGATTCCCTCCGGCGTAACAGTGGAGGCAACTACCCCGATCACTATTACTGTTACTCCTGCTACCTAACCCCTAATCGATTTATGTAAGCATTCCCGTCCCGGGAGACCGGGGCGGGAACCGAAAAGAGTGAATGAGTGTGGGGTGCCCACTTGAAGTGCAGCGGGGCACCCACACTCCTACGGATAATCGCCTTCCGTTGCGGGGAGGGGGATGATCGCCCCCTTGTCGCAGGACCAATTTCCCCGGATTCCCTTTGCCCGGAGCGGAAGGCAGCACAATGCCCCCCTTTCTCCTGTCATTTCGACCGACCGCAGGGAGCGGAGAAATCCGGAATATCCCCTGAAGGGAAAGACGGATCGTTCGACTCCCGCTGGTCGCTCAAGATGACAGAGAAATCCGCAAACCCCAAAACACATCCCATATGTGAAAAAACGAAGTCCCAACATCGCTCGCGTGAGCGACCCGTATACCTTATTATAATATATGCATTTCAGAAAGGAGGCGCCATGAAGGGAAAAACCGTATTTATCCGAAAAAAGATCCGCAAGCTACCCTACTTTATGTTTT
>JAZRLE010000023.1:0-7902 GCA_045646665.1 Faecousia sp.
GAGCCTACGGTTTTGGAGACCGCCGCTCTACCAATTGAGCTATACCCCTATTTATCTGAAAGGCCGGGGCCTTATTATCTGGTGGGCCCTCAGGGATTCGAACCCGGGACTATCCGGTTATGAGCCGGAGGCTCTAACCAACTGAGCTAAGGGCCCGTAAATCATCAGTGCCTGAGCACCATCGCCGGGTTATTATATCACCCACTACCCATAATGTCAAGGATTTTCTTTGCCTTTACTCCAATTCCTTGCGGAGTTTTTCCAATGCCCGTTTTTCAATACGGGACACATAGCTTCTGCTGATGCCGATGATCTTTGCCACCTCCCGCTGGCGCTGCGGTTTCTCGCCTTGCAAGCCATAGCGCAAATTGATCACCTGTCGCTCCTGCTCTGTCAGATAGGTATCTACCAGCTTCCGCACCAATTGCACCTGCTCCCGGTTCCCGATTTGCTCCATCAAGTCCTCATCCTCGCTGACCACATCCATTAAGGAAAGCGCTGCGCCGTCGGTACCGGTGTCAATATAATCGGACAGGGATACATCGTGACTGGATTTGCGCTGAGACCGAAAGTACATCAAAATCTCATTTTCCACACAGCGAGCGGCGTAGGTTGCCAGTCTGGCACCTTTACTGGGATCAAAGGTGGTAATACCTTTGATTAGTCCGATGGTGCCTATGGATATTAAATCCTCTTGATCTGCTGTTTGCGCATAATACTTCTTCATAATATGGGCAACCAAACGCAGATTGCGTTCTATGAGGATATTACGGGCTTCCAAGTCACCCTTAGCTGCCCGTTCCAGATAATATTGCTCCTCCTGTTGTGTCAAGGGTTTGGGGAAACTCCCCGGGGATAATTGCAAAGAGTATAGTAAACTTCCGAGTATTAACCATGCGGCGGCGTACATCGCCTCACCTCCACGGTTAAGGGTATTCGACACTGCCCGTCCTTTTTCCTTGCAACACTTGTACTATTTTTGAAAACCGTAGGTGCCGGTGATCGGGTCCTGAAAAAGAGGTATCTCCGGCGGCACGAAGGTCAACACCGTAAAAATCACACACAACAAACAAAGCATCGCTACCGCCGTTTTGGGCGAAACCGAGCAGGAAACACCTCTTTGCAACAGCTTGGCTTCCAAATAATACACCGCACCTGCCACAAGAAAGAAAATCGCAATATTTACCCAATCCGCCGACATGCCCAAGATGCCGGTATAGGTATAGTACACCACGGGGATCAATACCTGTCCACTTAGAATTCCTGTCAATTTGATACACCAAAATTCCGGCACCTTTTTACCCCAACAAAAATATGCTATCATTGCGAACGCCACAATAGGATAAAAAAGCAGTTTTAAATGCTCCCAGATGGATTCATTGACAGCCGAAAACAGCGCAACCGCTACATTTCCGCCTGTCCAATCGAAAAGAAAATGCAGCAGTGTCCCAACCACTGCCGTAAAAACAAACCCGCCCATTTGCCAGCAGGACACCGATCGTTTCATACAGCCTCTCCCCCCGTCTGATTTCACAGACAAGTATATTCCGCTTTGTTAGGATTACACCATACCCGGAACAAAAAATACGAGAGTGGCGCATAAGCGTCACTCTCGCATTTTTATAAAATCATCTCATTGGACAACATTGCGCTTGATTATGCACACAGACATACCTGTAATACTAATCGCAGTCAACGCAATCATCAGAATCCACACACCGTTATCACCGGTCTGGGGATTGCCGTTGGTTGCAGGCGCACCACCGGCAGCGGGGGGATCCGCTGTCTTCTCCAAAATCACATAGCTGGAGAAGTGGTTTGTCACAAATGTCAACATTTTATTTGCATAGGCGGTCGGCATAGCGGTGATGGTGCCGTCGTCAGCAACATAGGCGACATAGTAATCAGTACCGGCCTTGCCCCCGGGCAGTGTGAAAGGAACGGAAACTGTGACCTTACCGCCGCCAAACTCGGTGATTTTGGTCTCACCGGCAAATGCTTCCAAATTTAGAATGGCGCAGACTTCCTTTTCCTCCAAAGCGGCTTTCTGCTTGGTAGTCAGGGCAGTGTCCTCTACTTCCTTGGCAACGATAGTAACGGCGGATTCACCGGACTGCGTGCCAATGGAGCCGATGGCGGTTTTATCGAAGCTGACAGTGGCCTCGGGCAGCTTGATTTCCACGGCGGTCTCAGCATCAGCAAGCTTGTCCACTGTCTCGGCACCGATGACCACGCTGCTGACCTTTTCCTCTGTGTCAGTCACATCGATGACCACATCCTCGCCCTCAGTGATTTCCACAGAGCTGTCAGGGACAGTAGCGGTGCCGTTCTCAACGGTGACTTCTTCCTTCACATTTTCCTTGGGTTCAAAGACTACAAGCTTTTCAACAATTTCCTTGGCAGGTACACACCAGTTTTCATAGAAGCTGTCATAACCTTCTCCATATATATCCTTAATGCATTCAGAGTCTACACGGGAAACGGCGTTCCATTGTTCTTCTGTGCCTGCATAATGGATAGTCTTTAACGTTTGACCCTCAGTCCGAGTACCGCCGAGACCAGCAACAAGGATAGACAAGTAGTCCATTTCTGTCAGTGTGGAAGGCAGGTAAATATCTGTTAAAGCGGTAAAACTGTTGAGCGGATAACCAAAGGGCCAGCCGGTCAGTGAGGTAATCCCTTCGGGAATCACTAAGGATTTAATGGCAGTACCCATCATAAAGCCCATCTCGGGTATAGCTTCCAAAGAAGTGGGCAATTGAAGTGTTTCGTGAAGCTTATAGTTATTATTCCAGGATTGGGCAAAAGCATAGTTAGAAAGATTTTCGACACCTTCCTCAACAACAATGTGTTTTGCAGGGAGCTTCCACCAGCCAGGCTCAAAGCTAAAATTTCCATTGCTGACATCTTCATATGTTTCTGCAATAGTCCACATATCGCCAGTGCCGGAAATGGTCAGGGTATCGGTGGTAGTGTCAAAGCTCCAGTTCATATTGTCGCCGCATTTACCAGAAGTAGCGGGCAACTCCAGAACGGTGATATTCATGGAGATACTGAAAGTGTATTCCGTATCTCCTGCCCCCTCGATTGCGGTGGTCTTTTCAAAGGTAACAGTGTATGTACCGGCTTCCGTGGGCCAGTTTTCTACAATAGGGTCGCCAAAGGAAATGTCAAACCAGTCGCCATAGCCATAGCCTTGCTCGCGGTAATCCACATTGCACTGGAAGCGACCGGGGACGGCTCCGTATCCGCCTACATAGTAGGTCAAGTCATAAGCGTGGGTCGATAAAGTGGGGTCTGACGATTCTGTCTCTCCGGTAGCCATAGCAGGCACAGCAAATGCCATAATCATCACCACAGCCAGCAGGATGCTCAGTAATTTCTTCATTGATGTTTACCTCCCAAACAACAACACAATTTTATTGTATGACACTTAGCGAAAGTTATTCTCCGTATCATTTTAGCATACAATATCCAAAATGACAAGTAGTGAATGTCAAAATCTGCGTTTTTACGCTGAAAGGGGCGGGGCAATGTTTATAAACAAGACCAAAAGTGGGGATAACAACATCTGCGGCAGAAACATTGCCGCGTTTCGGAAAGCCGCCGGTCTTTCCCAAAATCAGCTTGCCGGGCAGCTCCAGCTTCAAGGACTGGATGTGGATAAGAATGCCATCCAGCGCATAGAAGCCGGAAAACGTTTTGTTACTGACATTGAGCTTGTGTATCTGTCCAAAGTGTTAAAGGTCACCTTCGATTCTCTGTTGAATCAAGAAGAGCTCCGCACAAAACCCATAAACAAATAACAAAACGAGCGTGTTGCCGGATTTCGCAACACGCTCGTTTGATCTTAATGCATTTATACTCTTGCGTGACCCTGGGCGCAGATCACATCCACGACCTCATCCACACATTCCTGGCAGATCTCCTTTTTGGGAGCTTCCACCATCACACGGATCACCGGCTCAGTGCCGGATTCCCGTACCAGAATCCGTCCGGTATCGCCCAGCCGATCCGCCACAGCCTTCACCGCCGCCTGCACAGCAGGGTCATTCTGCGCCTCCGGCTTGGACTTGACCCGCACATTCTTCAGCACCTGAGGATAGATGGTCAGACCTTCCCGCAGCTGGCTCATTTTCTTTTTCTTGGCCAGCATTACTTCCATCAGCTTGATACTGGTCAAAATGCCGTCACCGGTGGTAGCATACTTGGAAATGATGATGTGTCCGGACTGCTCGCCACCCAAACGGCAGCCGTTTGCTGCCATATACTCATACACATATTTATCGCCCACAGCGGTCTTTGCATAGTCGATACCCTTATCGTCAAAAGCTTTATACAGACCGAAGTTGGACATCACGGTGGTAACCACGGTGTTGTTATCCAACTGACCCCGGCCTTGCATATACTGACCCAAAATATAGAGGATCGCATCGCCGTCCACCACATCGCCGTTCTCATCCACGCACAGGCAGCGGTCTGCATCGCCATCGTAGGCAAAGCCCACATCCAAACCGTTCTCCACCACAAACTTCTGCAGCCCTTCAATATGGGTAGAGCCGGCATCCCGGTTGATATTGGTGCCGTCGGGCTCTGCGTTGATCACATAGGTTTTTGCGCCCAGTGCATCAAACACAGACTTGGCAACGTTCCAAGCTGCGCCGTTGGCACAGTCCAGACCCACCTTGACACCCTTGAAAGAGAACAGACCCAAAGAGATCAGGTAGCCGATATAGCGGTTACGGCCGGACACATAGTCCACCGTGCGTCCGATTTTTTCCTTGGTGGCAAAGGGAATTTCAGGATATTTGGCACCAAAGAGCTCCAGCTCGCCGTCAAGATAAGCCTCTACATAAGAGATGGTTTCTTCGTCCATCTTCTCACCCTGGCAGTTCAGCAGCTTAATGCCGTTATCATAATAGGCATTGTGAGAAGCGGAGATCATCACGCCACAGTCAAATTCGTCCATCCGGGTCACATATGCCACAGAGGGAGTGGTTGTAACATGCAGCAGATAAGCATCTGCACCGGAAGCGGTAATGCCGGCAGCCAAGGTATACTCAAACATATACGAGGACCGGCGGGTATCCTTACCGATCAGAATCCGGGCAGGCTCATTGCGACCTGCGGGGCGCTTGACATTATAATACCAGCCTAAGAATCTGCCCACCTTGAATGCGTGGTCAGCGGTCAGATTCACATTGGCTTCGCCACGGAAGCCGTCGGTTCCAAAATATTTTCCCATAATTTAACCTTCTTTCTTAGCAATAATCACGCCGCCGGTTTTATAAATGCTGTTGGCAGGCACCACACCCCGGACATTGGAGGTGGGGTACACACTGGAGTGTCTGCCGATCACCGTGCCGGGATTGAGCACACTGTTACAGCCGATCTCCACGAAATCGCCCAGCAAAGCGCCGACCTTTTTCTGTCCGGTTTCGATATTCTCTTCCCCGTGGATCACCACAAGGGTCTTATCGGACTTCACATTGGAGGTGATGGAGCCTGCGCCCATATGGGACTTGTAGCCCAAAATGCTGTCGCCCACATAATTGTAGTGGGGGGTCTGCACATTGTCGAACAGGATCACATTCTTCAGCTCCACAGAATTACCAACCACGCAATTCTCGCCCACCAAAGCCGAGCCACGGACAAAGGCACAGTGCCGCACCTCGGTATTTGCACCGATGATACAGGGCGCGCCCAGGTAGGCAGTGGGCGCAACCTTTGCGGTATTGTGTACCCAAACCTGCTCAGACACCTGGGTGTACTCCTCGCCCAAGGTTTCCCCCAAGGCAATGACCATATCCTTAATGCCTTTCAGAGCCTCCCAGGGGTAGGTAAACTGCGTCAGATAGTCTGCAGCCAAGGTGTGCGTCAGATCATACAGATCAGAAATACGATACATAAAAAGCCTCTTTCCTTACAGATGTTTTTTGAAAAATGCCATATAATGCAGCCAGTCTTCACGGGAGAAGCAATGTCCGCCCTCCCGGATATGGAAACCGATCTCGCCCTCGTCAAGCGACTGACCAACTTCGGGCATTTCGCCGCTGTGTACCATACCCTTCAGACCCAGCATTTTATACACTTCGCTTGCAGCCATACAAGACAAAAATTCCGATTTGGGATCCATCTCCGTGTCCTTTGTGGCACCTGCCAGATAAACAAGACCCGGTGCGTGGCAAGCCATCAGGAAATGCTGGTCAAAGGGAAGCTGTGCGTGAGGTACATCGAGAAAATCCTTCCAGCCTTCACAGAAGAAGTCAAAGCTGCCAATTTCCAGGAACAGCGGTATGTCCTCACCGATATGACCCCGGATCAGACCGCCGCCACCGTAGTTACTGTCGTTGCCAAAGGCAATATAGAATCTGGGATCCTGGGCTTTGCACCACAGGGCGGTCTTACCCAGACGGGAATGCCCTACCACACCGATACGCTCTGTGTTGATATCCTCCCGGGTCTGCAAATAGTCCATCACCCGGCTTGCGCCGTAGGCCCACAGACCCACTTTGCCCCATTCGGTCTTGGTGCGCTCCCGTCCACCGAAGAACTTTTCACCCAAACCGCCCTTGAAATTGCCGAAATAATCTTCGGGCGACTTGGTATCGTGCTCAATGTCATTATAGTTAAACTCTGCAATGGCAAAACCGTTGTCCAGAATCTCCTCCATGGGGATCGGATACAGCGGACCGAAAGAAATATACAAAAACACAGGGGGCTTCTCTGCCTTTGCCGGCTTGATCACCCGGATGCGGAAGGAAAATTCACCGCCGGGGGTATCAAAAGAAAGCTTAACTTCCTCCGACTTTGCCTTGCCACCGAAGGTATAGCGATAAACCGAACCCAGCTTTTCCGCCCGAACTTCCTTGGGAGCAGGCATCGTGTAGCCATACAGATTTTCCTGTAGGCAAGTGAGCAGTTCCTGCCGTCTCCGGGGCCAATTCTCAGCAGTGACCGGACTGCCGTCATTCATTTTCAGAAGATCCGGCAATTTCCTTGCAAGCAACTCATTTTTCATTTTATTTTTACCTCTTATTTTCATTTTAACAAGACGGAAAAAATTGATTTCTTTCCTGTTTTTTATACCACATTGCCAGATTAAAGTCAACATTTGCTTTGACATCGGAGATTTTTAGGGTATAATAAAAGCAAAACAAAAAACAACTTTGGAGGTACAATTTTATGAAAAAGAAAAACCCCTATGCCGGTACAAAAACCGAGAAAAACCTGTGGGAAGCCTTTGCCGGTGAATCCCAGGCCCGCAACAAGTATACCTACTTTGCTTCCGTTGCCAAGAAGGCAGGCTATGAGCAGATCGCTGCCCTGTTCCTGCAGACTGCTGAAAACGAAAAAGAGCACGCAAAGCTGTGGTTCAAAGCACTGGGCGAGCTGGGCAACACTGCTGAGAATCTGGTAGAAGCCGCACAGGGCGAGCACTACGAATGGACCGATATGTACGACCGTATGGCAAAAGAAGCCGAAGAGGAAGGCTTCACCGCTCTGGCTGCTCAGTTCCGCGGTGTTGCTGCCATTGAAAAGTCCCACGAGGAGCGTTACCGTGCGCTGCTGCACAATGTGCAGACCAAGGCTGTGTTTGAAAAGGCAGGCATTGTGATGTGGGAATGCCGCAACTGCGGTCATTTAGTCACCGGTACCGCTGCCCCCGAGGTTTGCCCCGTTTGCAACCATCCCCAGGCATTTTTTGAAGTCCGGAAGGAAAATTATTAATATTATACGCCAAAAGAACCCGTTTGCCAAAATGAACTGCACCCTATTTGTTAGACAAGTATGATATAATACTTGTACTAAGAAATGGGGTGCTACTTTTATGCCTAAAGGAATACCAAACAAGCGATACACAGGTGAGTTCAAGCAGATGGTAGTAGAAACGATGATTCG
>JAZRLE010000024.1:0-33220 GCA_045646665.1 Faecousia sp.
TAAAAAGCCATCTGAATGAAGTTCGTGTTGATTGCGATGAGGGTCCACCTGTTCCCATCCCGAACACAGAAGTTAAGCTCATTTGCGCCGACAATACTTGGCGGGTGACTGCCCGGGAAGATAGGTAACGCGAACACAGAAACCTCCTACGAAAGTAGGAGGTTTTTATTTGTTTTAAATTAAATATATTAATAATCTAATTAACCTTGTCAACTCTTTCGACACTATATAAATGAAAGCTTTCGAATACAGGCGGTGAAAAAACAGAACACTCGATAGTAATACAAAAACTAACCGACAGTGTAAAGGATATTTTTGCGTTTTCCTTGTCTCGTTTATATAACAAGCAGGATGCGGAGGATTTGACTAACGATATTATTGTTGAGGTGTTGTCCGCTGCTGAATGACTGCGAAATGATGATGCTTTTTATGGATATATGTGGACTATTGCGGAAAATACATTTAAGCGATTCATTCGCAGCAAAAAGATCAAGGAGTCTGAATACCACACGGATTTTCAGGGTGTATATTGGGATACACCGGAAAATAAGCTGCTTGAGGATGCAGATTTGATTGTTCTTAGACGGGAATTGTCACTGCTCTCCAAACAGTACCGGGATGTTACGGTTAAGTACTACATAGAGAACAAAAACTGTACCGTCATTGCTAAGGAATTGGATATCAGCGAAGAGATGGTAAAGTATTACCTATTTAAGACTCGGAAGATTTTAAAGGAGGGTGTAACATTGGATAGAAAATACGGCGAAAGAAGCTATAACCCAGGAAAATTTAGCCCCAACTTTTGGGGGAGCGGCAATAATGGTTACATTTGGCACACTTTTGAGAGGCGTTTACCTGGGAATATAGTCTTGGCGGCTTATGAGAAGCCGTTAAGCATTGAGGAATTATCCTTAGAATTAGGGGTGTCGACCCCCTATCTTGAGGATGAGCTGGATATTTTAATGAAATATAATTTTGTTCGAAAGCTTGGCAACAAATATCAAACAGATTTTGTAATCTTCAAAAAAGCCATTGAAGAGGAGATTCAAAACACTGTGCCTTACGCAGAAATGTGCGTGAAAATGATTTCACAAATTAAAGAACAAGTGGGTGTATTACTGCCTAAAATTAGAAAGATGGATTTGGGCATTGAAATGGATGATAACCAACTAAAATGGTTCGTTATCAATTTTGCAATGATAGATGCTCTCGGAGAGTTTGAGGAGAATATTCAGAAAAAATTTGGAGCATATCCGTGTTTAAATGCTACGACTGTTGGATTAATGTGGGGTCACGATAATGATGATCTTTTGATACGGTATTTTTATGGCATATATGGTCATTGTGAAAATAGAGAGCACACTGCCTGGTATACTGCAGTGAATTACAGCGTGATACGAAAATGTCAGCATTGGCAAGGTGGGGATATTGGTTGGACACAGGTGATTTGTGATGGTATATTGAACGCCGCAATTTCTAACCAGAATGAGGAAATCGTTGCCCAGCTCGTATGCAGAGGTATGGTAGCAGTTGAAAACGGAATGTTGAAAGCTAAATTTCCCACAATTACGACCAGACAGGCACATCATATGCGGCAGGAACTGAAGGAAACTATAGATGCGACTATAGAATGTATGGATAAAATCTGTACTATGGCAACTAAAATTTGTAAAAAGCATACACCAAAACACTTGCAAGATCGTTGTGAACAATTGGCTTATGTTTACTATCAAGCGGATACAATGGGGATTGCTGTAGAAAAGTTAGTGGATGAAGGCTATTTGATTGTTCCGGAGGAACAGATAAACCTGTGTGTATTTGGTGTAAAAAGGTTGTCCAATAAGAACATGAGCTAGCTGTAAAGACCTCACTACTTGGGCGGCGCGCCACAGTGAAAAATCGCCGCTAAAAGGCGTTTATTCTCGCCATCCTGTGGTAAAATGTCTCGAAATACACAAAGTATTTCTGCGTTGTTTATCTTGGTTGACAGAAATCTCCGCCTTTTGCAGGTGCTTTGCAGTTTTGAAGTGGAAACTTTTCTTCAAGACAAATAACAAAATTCCCGGAATGCTGACGCATTTCGGGAATTCTTTTGTGCAGTATTGGCGGAAAGGAACCGTTCAAAACCGATTCATCACTATGGTGCACCACCCTTTGTAGTGAGGTCTTCTTTATTTCAGATCCGAAACGGCAAAACGGAATACACAAATATCTTCTTTTTGAATGGATGCGATTACCGTTAACATACCGTTTGCCTCAACGGCATTGGGATAGCCGTAAACGCCGTTGGTCTTGTAGCGTCCCTTGAATTTCAAGGGGATTGGCTCTGTAGCAATGTCGTATCTGGTGGAGAAATTTTCTCCGTCATTAGAAATCAGAATTGAAAGCGGACAACGGCCACCTATCTTTTCCGGATTGCTGATGATTGCATACCGTCCGTCAGACAGCTTTAAGCAGTTAAATTTGGATTCATTATCGGAATAATCAATTTGCTGAGGCTCCGAATAAGTAACACCGTTGTCTGTGCTTTCACATAGACAAAGCGCTTTTTCATCAATGTTTCTGGGATTGCTGTTGCGGAACAGCATATGAATACATTCATCCGGTGTTTGGAAGAAGTCTGCTTCTAAAAGGTACCATTCTTCACCGCGCATTTTGAAATATTTGGGCCCGTTCACCGGATCGTCTGCCAAACCGTCCGGAAGCACAGGTGAAAGTCCGGCAATCTTCCATCCATCAATTCCGGAGGGGTCATCGGTGTAGGGGAATGTTACATGACCGCACATAATAAGCCGTCCACCGGCAAGTCTTCGAGGTGCGATGTTGGGAGAGCAGGGGATGTGCAGATCGATATATTCTGACCAATTGATACCGTCTGCAGTGGTCCGGCAAAGGACTGTGTTGTCGTAGTGTGTTTCTTTCTCGCCGGTTTCATCCACATAATATATGGACGCATAGGCGTTAAGCAACCCGTCCGGCCGCAAATACCAGCCAACGGCGGTATAGGCATCGTTGGCTGCTTGTGAGGCAAACAGCAGCGTGGGTTCTGACCACAGCGCGGCATCCTTAGAGGTGGACATTAAAACCTGCTGACCAATGTAGTCTTCGTCTTTGATAGAGCAAGACCACATGGCGTAGTACATATTATTGAAATATGTGATGTTGGGATGATGGCTGTAATGCCACTGGTGTTCTGAGCAATTGTAAACGATGCTTTTTTCAACTTGTAAAGGTCGAATGTTTTCTGCACTGCCACGGTTGTTGATCATGATACTTGCGCCTCATTTTTCGGTGTAGTGATTTGTTATGGTATAAAAATACTTTTGTGCAATTGAAGCAGATAATTTCTGCATTTTAATATGTCAGCAAGAGCAAAAGAATCATCCGGAAGTGTGGGACTAAGCAGTGCTGTTGAGCCGCAATGTCCCGGCTTGTTATGATGGTAATCACTGCCGGCAGTTGGAATCAACACAGGGTTTTTGTCACAGACAGCTTGCGCCAGATGATTGTTGGAATTGTGGTGAGGATGCAGATTAAAGACTTCCACGCCATCCAAAAGGGATAGCGGCATAATTTGGCAATGGGGGCGGAATGGGTGCGCCTGCACCAGTAAAGTATCCGTTAAGGGCAGATTCTTGCGAAGAGTATCCAAGTCGTAGGCCAAAAGAGGAAGTACAGAACGCAAAATATCTTCATTTACCCCATAGAGAAGATAATCGTTGTTATTCTCTGAGAAACGGATCTCAGCACCCAAAAGCACCTTTAATCCACATTTCTCACCGGCCTCACAGGCACGATAATAGTCAGCCATCTGCTGCTTAATTGCATATTCTGCATCCGCATCAAAGAGGAAATGATTGGTTAGCACAATTGCATCGTAGCCCTTGGATTTATATAACTGCACAGCATCCTCAGGGGACACATCTGCGCAGCAGCTGGCAGGGGATGTGTGGGCATGCAGTTCAATTTTATAGGGATATTGTTGTAACAATATTTCTTTTGTGTTCGGCATAGTGTGTGTTCACTCCGTTATCGTTCGTATTTGCCGTGGTAACGGCGGATGGTGGGCTTGTAGACGGCAAGCCAAACGACTACAAACACAAGCAGGAATGCCAGACTGACCTTCCATCCCAGTGAAAACGCGTTATTACGGTACTCGAAATGAACTGTGTGTTCACCCTCTGACAGTAGCAGGCCGATCATTGCATCGCCGATCAGTACGATTTCTGCGGGCTGACCATCCACATAGGCACTCCAATTTCCGTCCTGGGGAATGGAGGTGTACAGCACACCGTCACGGTTGCAGTTGATCTTACCTGTTACCTGTGTGTTGCTGAATTCGGTTACCTCCATCACAGATGCAGCCAGTGTTTCGTAACCTTGACGGAAGAGCTCCTCGTCCATAATAGCAGCGCTGATTTTGATGGTGCCCTTTTCGTTTGCTTTGCATTTCAGTTCGATTTCCACCACATCGCCGGGGGTCACATCACCAACAGAAAGCATTTGCGTCAGACTGTAAGTCTCGCTATACAGTTCCTCGTTGTTTAGACGAACCTTGAAGCTGTTTCGTTGTGACAGATTTAGATTGATACACATAAATCCTTCTCTGTCGGCGGTGTAGCTGTAAGTGATGGTGCCGGCATTGTTTTCTGTGACATAGTCACAATAACCGGTGTTTGGTTGGGGGGTAAGGGTAGGGCAGTCGCCGGTGATCGTGAGAGTTCTGCCCAACATTGTGCGCCAAACATCCTTTTGGACACCGGTGGCATTGCGCATTAAAGTGTTTTGGAAGGAAAAACGGTATCCTTCGGATGCAAATTTTACATTTACCAATTGGGCATTTGCCAGGAATCCCAATGGCAGATAGGCGTTATTTTCCAGCAAATGAACGGAACCAACACTAAAAACATCGTCAAAATATGAGTTTTTCTGCACTTTTCCGTTCCGTTCGATCATATATTTCAGCCCCAGGAACAGATTGCCGACGGGGGTACTTTCTTCAAAACAGTAGCGGTTGTAAGTGTTTTGGGCGCCGTACCCCAATGCACGCATAAACTGAGTGACCTTTACATTGGCAGAGCTTGTGAAAGCGGACACACCGTGGTAGCCGTTCAGTGCGCCGTCGTTCAGCGTCTGGGAGTGAGTTGTATCGGCACGGAAGAATAGGTTATCTTTCTCTCGTTGTTCCATATGGGCAAGGACAGTTGCTGTAGATTCCTTGCCTTTGGGATAGTTAGCTGTGTTGGTTACCGGGAAGATAAACCCAAATGTTACCAGATCCATAACAATTTCAGCAGCCATGGTGATCAGCAATAAAATGCTGCAAAATCTTCTGTGTGTAGTGCGATTGAATTCGAATTGTGCTGCGTCCTCACCATCCTCCGAAACGGTATGACCGGTGCAGTAAAGAATCAGCAAGGTTGTATAAATCAGAATAAAAACAATATTGTAGATCCAGAAGGTAACATCGGTAAGATCTTCGTAGCAGAACATAATGCCCACAGCAGGGATAGCTGCGCTGAGAATTTGCCACAATTTAAAGTCTTTGCGGTGGACCCATGCACTGTATGCCATATATAGCAGAACAAAGCTGTACAAGTAGCTGAACCGATAGGGAATCATATTGGTAAAGTGGAAGCCGTGCCAAATATAGTCCAGCTGCCGAATGATAAAGCTGACATTAAAGAATACCAGCAGCACAACGGTACATATCTTGTCCCGCAGGCGGATTTGCTTACAAAGCAGGTAAAGGAGTGCCAAAATGGTGGTCAACACACCGCAGTAGAGATTGGGTAACCCTTCCTTGATGGTGTAGGTGATGCCGCCGTTCATATTGCCGGCAACCAGTGCCATTGTTTTCAAAAGTCCCAGCCAAGTGTGTTCGGTGGACATATTCAGTCGGAAATCTTCTGGGAATGTATTGACACTGGATTGTGTGTTTTGCAGAGCAGCAAGGGTTGGCAAAGACAGTATTGCAGTCATGCCGATGGCAATGACAGAAAATATTGCGATGCGCCCAAGGTCCTTGCAGAGTGTGCCAATGTTTTTAAAACGGCAGATCTCATAGCACACAAAACCTAAAAATACAAAAATACAGGTAAACAGACCGATATAATAGTTGATAGCAACGGATAGAAACAATGTGATGGTGTACAGAACGAACTTCTTATCTCTCAGCAGATAAACCATACCCAGCATCACAAGGGGCAGCAGGGCAAAGGTATCCAGCCACATCACATTCCATTGATACCCCAGTGCCCAGGCGCACAAAGCATAAAAACTGGCGAATAGGGGAATGGAAAAGTCTTGCTTATCAAATATTTTTTGCAGAAAAATGCCAAAAAACAGTCCGGCAAGCCCCAGTTTGATGGGAACCAGTAAAGAAAAATAACCCAAAAGCCACGATTCCGGAATCAATACGCTCAAAAAATTCAGCGGCGATGCCAAATAATAGGAGTACAGACCTAAAAAATCAATACCAAGACCGATATTCCAGTTGTAAAGCAGAGAATCACCGGACAGCAGTGCGGCGCGGAAGGTCTTGAAAAAGGGGAAATACTGGTGGTACATATCGGAGTACAGGTAGGAGTTCTTTCCAAAGGGGCAGCACTGATTGACGAGCATGACAATGAGCATCCCCACGAATGGGAATGCAAAAGCGAGGAGATTATAATTCCATTTACGATCTTTCAGCTGCGATAGTTTCATTGTGTCCCCCTGAAACCGATAATTTTATTTATTTTACCATATTATTTCCCCGGGGTAAAGGGATATTAATAAAAAATGGGGTGTAAAAACACCCCATAAACATTATACGATTAAGCAAATCAAACCGTTGGCACCTTCGTTTACCACTCTGGTCAAAATTCCGCGGAATTTTTCCTGAACTTCTGTTGGTGTGCGAACCAGTTTGGAAGTCAGTCCGTCCTGGATCAGCGCATATACAGATTTGCCGAAAATGTTGCTTTGCCACAATTTATCCGGGTCCTCTGAGGATAGATAGGAGATCAGCTCTTGAGATTGTTGTTCACCGCCCACCATAGGACTGATCTCGGTGTCGATGTCCACCCGGATCATATGAATGGATGGCGCACCTGCTTTGAGTTTTACACCGAAGGCACCGCCTTTGCGAACTACTTCCGGCGGCTGCAGGGACATTTGTTCTGCGGACGGCATAACAACTCCATAACCGGTAGCTTTTACGGAAGAGAGTGCATCGGAGATGCGATCGTATTCTGCTTTTACCGCAGAAAGTTCCGTTAAAAGGGATAAAAGACGGGCATCATCTTCAATGGAAATGCCGGTCTTGCTGCTTAAGATCTCATAAAACAGCGTGTCGGGAAACCGGATGCTGCAGCTGACCGTACCGGTGGCAAGATCAACATTTTTTAACGATTGTTCCTGTACGGATTCTATTTCCTGCAGCGTTTTGAGAATGTGATCAGCTTGCGCCAGTGAGGAAATCTGAGAAAAACAATCCAAAAGAGATGTGTATAGCTGTGATTTAACGGGATGTTCAGCCTCTAATGCCTCGAACCAGCGGGGAAGATGGATATGCAGTGCCTGCATGGGAAAGCTGTAGAGTAAGTTGCTCAAAAGATTGCCGATGTCTTCGCTGTCCAACGCTTGACAATCGGCGATCATCGCGTGGATGCCGAATTCCTCCAGTATGTATTTCTGCACTGTCTTTGCCGCTTCGCCGGCAGGATTTTGGGAGTTAATGATCACCAAAAAAGGTTTGCCGGTTTTTTGCATATCGGTAATTGCCCGATGCTCTGCGGTCACATAATCCTGTCTGGGGATATCTGTAACCGTTCCGTCGGTGGTGACTACCAAACCAATGGTGCAGTGCTCCTGCATAACCTTTTTGGTGCCCAGCTCGGCAGCTTCGGTCATAGGGATCTCGTAATCGTACCAAGGGGTGGTGACCATCCGAGGCGCACCGTCTTCTTCGGCCCCTATAGCGCCGTCTACCATATATCCCACCGAATCAATCATCCTTACCCGCAGTTGGGTTTTGCCGTCCGGAGAGATCTCCACAGCCTCCTCGGGAACGAATTTCGGTTCGCTGGTCATAATCGTCTTTCCGGAACCGCTTTGGGGCAATTCGTCCCGCGCCCGTTCCTTGCGGTAAGGCTCTTCAATGTTGGGAATGACCATTTGTTCCATGATTCGCTTGATGAGTGTGGATTTGCCTGTCCGTACCGGGCCCACCACCCCGATATAGATATTGCCGCCGGTCCTGGCAGCGATGCTTGCATACATATTTTCCATAGCCAGCCTCCTTATTTGCAGGAGGGATGCTCCTGCCACGGTCTACCAAAGAGTATGTCCCGGCTGTGGACAATAGAACCAAACCACAATATGTTGTAGTAATGGTTGACTTTACAGCACAAAATTCGTATAATATAAATGAAAAATTTTGAAATTCGGCAGGTAATGAAATGGCTACGACAAGAAATGAGCAATATGGCAACTCCAGCATTTCCATGCTGAAGGGTGAAGAACGAGTTCGCAAGCGTCCGGCGGTTATCTTCGGATCGGACGATCTGGAAGGTTGTAAGCATGCGGTCTTTGAGATCCTTTCCAATGCGATCGACGAAGCTCGTGAGGGTCACGGTGATACGATCATCGTCACACGGTATGAAGACCTCTCTGTGGAAGTGGAGGACTTTGGTCGCGGTTGTCCCGTGGACTACAATGAAAAGGAAAAGCGGTATAACTGGGAACTGGTTTTCTGCGAGATGTATGCCGGCGGCAAGTACGGAGAGAACGGCGAAAACTATGAGTATTCTCTTGGTTTGAACGGACTTGGCTCCTGTGCGACTCAGTACGCATCGGAATTTTTTGATGCGACTGTCCGTAGAGACGGCTACCGCTATGACCTGCATTTTGAAAAGGGTAAGAACAAAGGCGGTTTGAAGAAAGAACCCACAGACCGCGGCAAAAAGACCGGTTCCGTATTCCACTGGCGTCCGGACAAGCAGGTGTTTACTGATATCAATATCCCTGTAGAGTACTATCGGGATGTACTGCGCCGGCAGGCAGTGGTGAACAAGGGTATTACCTTCCGGTTCCGCAATCAGGTGGGTACTAAGTTTGAAACGGAGGAATACTGCTATAACGACGGTATTCGTCAGTATATTGAAGAGCTGGTAGGGGATAATGCCTTTACGATGCCGGTATACTGGGAAACAGAGCGCCGGGGCAGAGATGCGGAAAACCGCCCGGAGATGAAGCTGAAAATTACCACATCCTTCTGCTTCAGTAAACAGGTCAGCCATACTGAGTATTATCACAATTCCTCTTGGTTGGAGTACGGCGGCAGTCCCGATAAGGCAGTTCGTTCCGGTTTTGTAGCTGCCTTTGATAAGTATCTGCGGGATAGCAATAAGTACACCAAAAATGAAAATAAGATCATTTTCCAGGATGTGCAGGATAGTTTGGTGATTGTTACCAACTGCTTCTCTACCATTGGTTGTTTTGAGAATCAGACAAAGAAATCTGTCAATTCTAAATTTACCCAAGAGGCAATGACCAATTTCCTGAAAGATCAGCTGCAAGTATGGTTCATTGAAAATAAGCAGGAGGCAGACCGTGCGGCAGATCAGATCTTAGTAAACAAGCGGGCAAGAGAATCTGCGGAAAAGACCAAGAGTAATATCAAAAAGGGCTTATCTGCAAAGCTGGATATTGCAAACCGTGTACAGAAATTTGTGGATTGCCGCAGCAAGGATACCCAGCAGCGGGAACTGTATATCGTGGAGGGCGACTCCGCATTGGGCAGCGTCAAGCTCAGCCGTGACGCGGAATTCCAAGGCATTATGCCGGTTCGCGGTAAGATCCTCAACTGCCTGAAAGCAGATTATAACCGCATCTTTGCATCGCCCATTATCACAGACCTTGTGAAGGTGCTGGGTTGCGGTGTGGAAGTCGAGGGCAAAAAGGCTAAAGATCTGAGCTCTTTTGACATTTCTCAGCTGCGGTGGAATAAGGTGGTCATCTGCACCGACGCGGATGTTGACGGATTCCAGATTCGCACACTGATCCTGACGATGCTGTACCGCCTTTGTCCCAAGCTGATTCGGGACGGTTATGTGTATATCGCAGAATCCCCCTTGTTTGAGATCACCTGTAAGGATAAGACTTGGTTTGCTTACAATGAGCAGGAAAAGGTGAAGATACTCAAAGAACTGGAGGGCAAAAAGGTGACCATCCAGCGCTCCAAGGGTCTTGGTGAAAACGACCCGGAGATGATGTGGATGACCACTATGAACCCGGAGACCCGTCGGCTTATTAAGGTTATGCCCGAGGATGCTGAGCGGACCGCCCACTATTTTGATGTCCTGCTTGGCGATGCGCTGAACGAGCGGAAGAATTTTATTGCGGAGAACGGCTCCAAATATCTGGAGCTTGCCGATATTTCGTAAGAGAGGTTCCAAATGGCACGAAAGAAAAAAGAAACGGAACAAAATACAAAAAAGGTGAACACCGACGGTATTATGGGTTTGGTCGGCTCCACTACAGAGCAGGCGATTTCCGAAACTTTGGAAATCAACTATATGCCCTATGCTATGTCGGTGATCGTCTCCCGGGCAATTCCGGAGATCGATGGTTTTAAACCGTCCCACCGTAAGCTTCTGTACACTATGTACAAGATGGGTCTGCTGACCGGTTCACGCACCAAGTCTGCCAATATTGTAGGTCAGACAATGCGCTTGAACCCTCACGGCGATGCGGCAATTTATGAAACCATGGTGCGTCTTGCCCGCGGCAATGAAACATTGCTGCACCCCTTTGTGGATTCCAAGGGTAACTTCGGTAAGGTCTATTCCCGGGATATGGCATATGCAGCATCCCGTTATACTGAAGCTAAGCTGGACAGTTTCTGTAACGAACTGTTCCGGGATATCGATCTGGATACCGTAGATATGGTGGATAACTACGATGCCACCATGAAAGAACCCAGCTTGCTGCCCACCACATTCCCCAATGTGCTGGTATCCGCCAATCAAGGTATTGCGGTTGGTATGGCAAGCAATATCTGCTCCTTCAATTTGAAGGAGGTCTGCGATACTACAATTGCACTTATGAACAATCCGGAGCACGATGTTCTGGAAACGTTGCCCGGTCCGGACTTTTCCACCGGCGGTGAATTGTTGTTTGATGAGGCAACTGCGCGGGAAATCTACTCCACCGGTCGCGGCAGTTTCAAGCTGCGCGCAAAGTGGAACTATGTAAAATCCGGAAATTTGATTGAAATTACGGAAATTCCATATACTACTACCAGTGAAGTCATTATTGACAAGATCGTCGAGCTGAACAAAGCCGGCAAGATCAAAGAAATCGCGGACATCCGTGACGAGACCGACCTGGGCGGTTTGAAGCTGACCATCGACTTAAAGCGCGGCGTGGAGCCGGAAAAGCTGATGCAAAAGCTGTTCCGTATGACTCCGCTGCAGGACAGCTTCCCCTGCAATTTCAATATCCTCATTGCCGGTATGCCCAGAGTGATGGGCATTGCTGAAATCCTGGATGAGTGGACAGCTTGGAGAACCGAGTGCATCAGACGCCGTTTGTTCTTCCAAATTCAAAAGAAAGAGGAGCGCCTGCACCTGTTGAAAGGTTTGGAGCGCATTCTTCTGGACATCGATAAGGCGATCCGCATCATTCGGGAAACCGAACTGGAAAATGAGGTTATTCCCAATTTGATGATTGGCTTTGGCATTGATGAGATCCAAGCCAACTATGTAGCAGAAATCAAACTGCGCAACATCAACAAAGAGTACATCCTCAAGCAGACAAATGCAATTTCCGAGCTGGAAAAGGAGATCGCTGACCTGCAGGATACCGTAAATAATCGCCAGAAGCTGAAGAAGGTAATCATCAAGGAACTGCAGCAGGTGGCGGATAAATACGGTCAGCCCAGAAAGACACAGATTGTCTACGAGACCCAGCAGATCCAAACTGACGACGAGGATGAGCAGATCCCCGATTATCCGGTGACGCTCTTTGTGTCCAAGGAAGGCTATCTGAAGAAGATCACCGCCCAATCCCTGCGGATGTCCGGTGAGCAGAAGTTCAAAGAAGGCGACAGCCTGTCCTTCAGCGTGGAGACTACCAACAAGGCAGAGGTTCTGGTGTTTACCAGTATGTATCAATGCTACAAGACTCGGTTGTCTGATTTTGAGGACGGTAAGGCTTCCCAACTGGGCGATTATCTGCCTCAGAAATTGGGTATGGATCCCGGTGAAACGGTGCTGCATGTGGTACTGCCGGGGGATTACAAAGGCTTTGTGCTGTTCTTCTTTGAAAACGGTAAGGGTGCAAAAGTACCCCTGTCTGCCTATGAGACCAAGACCAACCGCCGCCGCCTGACATCGGCATTCTCCGACAAGAGTCCCTTGGTCGCAGCAATGGTTATGGATGCAGACAAGCAGGTGGTGCTGTATTCTACCGACGGTCGTGCTGCCATCATCTCCACGGCGCAGCTGACTCCCAAAACCACGAAAAACACGCAAGGTGTGGCTGTGATGAGCCTAAAGAAAAAGGCGCAGCTGAGCAGCGTGGTGCTTCTGGAGGAGAGTGGCATCGTCAATGCCAGCCGGTACAGAAACAAAACTATCCCCACAGCGGGTGCACTGCTGAAGGAGGAGGACGCACCGGAAAAGCAAATCAGTTTTGATATGTAGGAGCGCGAATGCGGAAAACTTGGAAATGGCTATATGATATCTTGCGCATTGTAGTTGGTTGCGGCCTGTTTGGCTTGGGTTTTAACCTGTTTTTGGTACCCAATGACTTGAATGCAGGCGGTCTGTCCGGTCTTGCTATGCTCTTTGTCGGCATAACGGGTATTGGCAGCGTTGGTGCGGTCACGGCTGTTATGAATCTGCCGCTGTTTGCCTTGGCTGGTGTGAAGATTGGCAAGAAATTTTTCTTCGGTTCTCTGTTGGGAATGTCTATGAGTGCGGTGTTTTTGGATTTGTTTACACTGCTGCCCGCACCGGAAACCGAGCCGCTGATCGGTGCGCTGTACGGTGGTTTGATTTGCGGTGTGGGCCTCGGAACCGTGTTTATGACCGGTGTTTCCACCGGTGGTTCAGATATCATCGTCAGACTTCTGAAGCTCCGCTACCGGAATGTCCCCATTGGGATGATCACTATCTGCTTTGATGCCTGTGTTGCCATTCTGACGGGTATCGTGTTCCGGAACATTACACTTGTGCTATACAGCGGTGTGGCCATTTTTGTCATCGGAAAAGTGTTGGATGCCGTGGTCTATAGCTTTGACTATTCCAAAGTGGCGCTGATCGTTTCAAAAGAATATGAAAAAATGGCGCAGAAGATTTGGGAAAAGCTGGATAGGGGCGTTACCTACCTCCACGGTGAGGGCGCTTATACCAAATCCGATACTAAGGTGATCCTCACGGCGATCAAAAGACAGCAACTGGCAGAACTGAAGCAGCTGGTGGTTGAGATAGATCCGAATGCTTTTGTGATTTTGCAGGAGGCTCATCAGGTTTTGGGTGACGGTTTTTCCCGGTATTCCAAGGATTCTTTATAAAATTACAGGAGGATACGCAGAAATTTCCAAAAAGGTATTGACTTATTGGGGAAATCTGTTATAATACCTCTTGTTCCGCGGGTGTAGCTCATCCGGTAGAGCGCCACCTTGCCAAGGTGGAGGTAGCGAGTTCGAGCCTCGTCACCCGCTCCAAATAACAAGGGAGATGCGTAGGCATCTCCCTTGTTTTCTTTGTGGAGGTATATTATGTTCGACGAAAAGCAATTTACAGAATATTTAGAAAAACTCCGCACGGAAAACAATGTGGCAGGTATGTCTGTAGCAATCACAGACGGTGAAAAGATCATTTATAAGCAGGGTTTTGGCTTTGAAAGCGCAATGCGTCCTGAGATTCCCACCTATCCCGATGCTTTATACAAAATTGCCTCTATGACCAAGACTGTCACCGCTGTGATGATTCTGCGTCTTTGCGAAGAGGGTATTCTTGACTTGGATACTCCTATCAAAAAATATCTTCCCTGGCTGAAGCTGTCCAGACCGGAAGCGGAAAAAACGATGACCTTGCGGCACCTGCTGATCCATACTGCCGGTATGCCTGGCGATACCTATTTGGAAGAAGGCTCCCGGGATGAAGATACTATGGATGCGGTGATTCAAAAGGTGCTTCCGGATATGGCGCTTACCACTTTGCCGGAGGAGAATAAGTTCCTATATTCCAGCTGGGGCTACAATTTGATCGGCTGTGTGGCATCCAATGCCGCAGGCAAACCGTATACAAAGCTGATCTCCCAGTATGTTTTGGAACCGCTGGGTATGAACACATCTACCTTTGATTATCAGATCGCCTCTACATATCCCCTCAGCCTGCCCCACAGAAAGACTCCGGAAGGCGGCTTCCGTGTGCTGCACCACCAGCGCATCAACACGGTTTACCATGCCGGTGCCGGTTTGTATTCCAATGCCACGGATATGTGCAAATTTGCAAGATTTTTCCTAAACGGCGGTGTATCCGATACAGGTGCCCGTGTACTGACAGAGAAGTCATTTGCAGATATGATCTCCAAGCATGCGTTAAAGTCGGAAGTGCCCGAAACATACTATGGTTTCGGAACCTTTGCCCGTGCTTATAAGGACCGTTATATTTACGGACATACCGGCAACTATGATCCCTATAATTCTTCCATTTTTGTGGATCCAAAGACCGGTTGCGGTGTGGTGACCTTCTTTAATTCCCATATATCCGATCTTCGGTATATAATTCCTGAAAAAGTCTTTGATCTTATGGAAAAGTAAAATTTCGCCGGGAAGGGTGACCTTCCCGGTGTTTTTTGCACAGAGTTGCGCACCGAAGCATAGATTGAGCCGTGGTATGACAAAGGGATTTTGGATCCACCTGAGGTTATAAAATTTTAGTTGTAAAAATGGGTAAAATATTATATAATATTTAGGTTAAAGGGAATGATATTCATATTTTCGGGAGGAATACCTGAATGAATAACAGAATCGAAGAATTACGCGGATATTTGCAGCCGGGTCGCCGGGTCCATTTGGTGGGCATTGGCGGTGTTTCTATGCGCCCGCTTGGCCTTGTTCTGCAGGGGATGGGTATGCTTGTCACCGGCTCGGATATGAGCGTGAGTGCATCCACCGAGGAACTGGTGGCAAAAGGTATCACTGTCCATATCGGTCATCAGCAGGAGAATATTCAGGGCGCTGAGTGCATTATCCGCACCGCCGCTGTCCATAACGACAATCCGGAGATCGCCGCTGCCCGCAGCGCAGGCATTCCGGTGTTTGAACGGGCGCAGGCGTGGGGTGTCATTATGCGCGCCTATAAAAATGCTGTTTGTGTCGCTGGCACCCACGGTAAGACTACCACGACCTCTATGCTGACCCATATTCTGATGGCGGCGGATGTGGATCCCACCGTGATGATCGGCGGTTACCTGCCGTTGTTGCAGGCCGGACACCGTGTAGGCAAGGGCGATACCATATTGCTGGAGAGCTGTGAGTACTGTGATTCCTTTTTGAATTTCTCACCCACACTTGCGGTGATCCTCAATGTAGAGGCAGACCATTTGGATTATTTCAAGGATTTGGCGGATGTGCAGAAATCCTTCCGTGCGTTTGCGTTGTTGTCATCGGGTGGTGTCCTTGCCAATGGTGATGACCCCCATGTTACGCAAGCGCTGTCCGGCACACCCTATGTGAGCTTTGGTTTGCAGCCCTATAACCGGGTGCGGGCGGAGAACATCTGTCCCGATTGGCGTCATTTGGATGTGGTCTGTGACGGTGAGCGCTACTGTCATCTGGATCTGCGTGTCCTGGGTCGCCACAATGCGATGAATGCCTTGGCAGCTGCCGGTGCGGCATGGCTGCTGGGAATCCCTGGTGAAGCGGCAGCAAGAGGTCTTGCAACCTTTTCCGGTGCGGAGCGCCGCTTGCAATTTAAGGGCAAGTTCAACGGCGCTGATGTGTATGACGATTATGCCCACCACCCCGATGAATTGGCAGCTACCATTGAAGCGGTGCGCACTATGGAGTGCAACCGGCTTGTGTTGGCGTTCCAACCCCATACCTATACGCGCACCAAGGCACTGTTTGCTGATTTTGTCCGGGAACTGAAAAAGCCGGATGTTGTGGTGCTTGCTGAAATATATGCTGCACGGGAGAGCAATCTGACGGGTATTTCCTCCCAAGATTTGCAAAGGGAGATCCCCGGCGCGGCGTATTGCCAGACCCTGCCGGAGGTGACTGCTTTCCTGCGGGATACGATTCAGCCTGGGGATGTAGTGCTGACAGTGGGCGCCGGTGATATTTTCCGGGCAGGCGAGGCGCTACTTAAGTAATGGATTTTTAGCAAAGAAGCGGATTTATGCGGAAATGGTCGACTGTTGCAGTCGGCTATGGAGGACTGAAAATGGTACAAGAAGTCGTTCTGTCCGTTCGTGGCTCTCAAAGCTATGCAGAGCAGGAACCGGAGGTCATTGAGCTGGTCACAGAGGGCACATTGGAAGAAACGGAGGACGGTTGGAAGCTGTCCTATGAGGAAAGTGACTTAACCGGCTTACAGGGTGTCAACACCACTTTTTGGGTAAGAGATGGGCAGATTACCTTGATCCGGACCGGAAAACTCAACTCTGAAATGGTGTTTCGGGAGGGAGAAGCCCACGATAGCCTATACCAGATGGAATTTGGCGCATTGATGCTGACGGTGTGCGCCACCCGGGTGGAGACCAATCTTACTAAGCAGGGCGGTACCATTGACCTGCGATACAATATCGGCATCGAGCAAAATGCCGCAGGTGTTATCGAATACCATTTGGAGATCCGTGTCAAATAAAAAACAGTGCAGTTTAACTGCACTGTTTTTTTATTTCATGAATTTATCCACCGCTTCACAAAGATTGTCGATGGCGCTTTCGTCACCGGCAGCAACAGCATCCACCATACAGTGGTGAATGTGATCTTTCAAAATCACCTTGCCTGTGTTGTCCAAAGCTGAGCGCACAGCTGCCAGCTGGATCAGCACTTCGGAGCAGTCATACCCATCTTCTACCATTCGCTTCACTTTTTCCAGATGACCGATGGCGCGAGCGAGGCGGTTGATGACTGCTTTTTGATTTTCGTGAACATGGCCGTGGGAGTGGGCAATGTCGTGGGCATGCATATCAGAATGTTCGTGATTGAGCATAATGCCCACCTCCTTTATGTTTTTGTTATCATACTCTATTTTTTTGAAACTTGCAACCCCCTATAGGGGATGTAACCACCATCAAATTGGCAGCATATACTGCCAAGAGGTGATTTTATGGCAATTGTCCGGACGGATGTGCCCATCACATCCGCTGCCAATGAACGCATAATCAGGGAAATCGTACAGACATACCCCTTTTGCCGCACAGAGGTGATCGCCACCACCGCTTTTCAGCGACCTGTTTCTACCATTGTGATTGGCAATGGCGCGCGAAAGGTGATCTTTTCAGCATCTCATCACGCAAATGAGTGGATCACCACACTGGTACTTTTGAAATTTGCCGAAGAACTGGCGCAAGCGATTCTGTCCGGTGGCAAAATTCATGACCGGGATGCAAGACAGTTGGCAGAAGCAGTGACGATCTATATGGTGCCAATGGTCAATCCGGACGGTGTGGATCTGGTGACCGGTGCTATACAGCCGGGTACCATCCAATATGAACAGGCAAAGCAGCTGGCTGAAAATTATCCGACAATTCCGTTTCCGGATGGCTGGAAAGCGAATCTGCTGGGTGTGGATCTGAATTTGCAATACCCGGCAGGCTGGTTGCAGGCGCGGGAGATCAAATTCACCCAAGGTTTTACCCGACCCGGCCCCCGGGATTATGTGGGCAGAGCGCCGCTGGACCAGCTGGAGACCCGTGCGCTGGCGGGGTACACACGCTATATCGACCCTGCGCTGATTCTTGCTTTCCACTCCCAAGGGCAGGAGATCTATTGGCAATTTCAGGACATCCGTGTGCCGGGTGCGGAAGAATTGGGCAGAAAAATGGCGGATGCCAGCGGATATACCTTAGCCAATGTGCCCTATGCCTCCGGGTTTGCCGGCTACAAGGATTGGTTTATACAGGAATTTCGTCGTCCCGGATATACTATTGAGGTGGGGACAGGAGAAAATCCGCTCCCTCTGAGCCAATTTGATGAAATATACCGGGATAATCTGCCAATCCTTGTGATCGGTGCTGCCGGTGAATAAATCGTTTATGCGTATTGGGTATAGCGCTGGATAAAGACCTTGGATTGCCGCAAACTGTCCACACCGGCAGCTAATTTCAGTCGCACAGTAGGCTCTTTGGCGGTAGCAACCAGCTGTACCCGGTTTTTGTAGTCCGGGTCGTTGCACAGATTGCTGATGGCTTCAAAATTCAGGTTGACTAAGGTGAAATGCACCTCGCCGGACTTCTGTCGAATGTCGCAAATACCGACCTTTCGAGCATTGGCGCGAAGCAGTGCGATTTCTACCAGATTCAAGACACCCTTAGGCGGCTCACCATAACGATCAATGATCTCATCCAACAGATCGTCAGCATCCTCTTGCGAGCGGATAGCGGCCATCCGTCGATACAGATCCATCCGTTCCTCGCCGCGGGCAACATAGTCCTTATCCACATTGGCGGTGACATTGAGGTCAGCGGTACAATCCGGCTCTTTGGTTTTCTCGCCTTTTTCTTCCAGTACCGCTTCATCCAACAGCTTCAGATACATATCATAACCGACGCTCATCATGTGACCGGATTGTTCTGCGCCCAGCAGATTGCCGGCGCCCCGGATCTCCAGATCTCGCATAGCGATCTTGAAACCGGAGCCGAACTCCGCAAAATCCCGAATGGCGGCAAGTCGCTTTTCCGCCACTTCCGTCAAGGATTTGTCTGGGCGATAGGTGAAGTAGGCATAAGCGTGCCGGGTAGAACGACCTACACGGCCGCGGAGCTGATGCAGTTGGCTGAGTCCGAACCGATCAGCGTTTTCGATAATCAGTGTGTTCACATTGGCGATGTCCAGACCGGTTTCGATAATGGTGGTGCATACCAATACCTGAACTTCTCCGTCTGCCATAGCTCGCATCACATCGCTGAGGGCTTCTTCACCCATTTTTCCGTGGGCAACCGCAATGCTCAGCTCCGGATTCCGTTTTTTCAGCGATGCTGCGCACTGGTCGATGGTTTCAACGCGGTTGTGCAGATAGTAGACCTGACCGTGCCGTTCCACTTCTCTGCGGATGGCATCGTCCAAAACCGCGTTGTTGTGTTCCATCACATAGGTCTGTACCGGATAGCGGTCAGCAGGGGGCTGTTCAATGGTAGACATATCCCGGATACCGGAAAGTGCCATGTTCAGCGTCCGGGGGATAGGGGTGGCAGACAGGGTCAATACATCCACACCCTTAGACAGCTCTTTCAACCGTTCTTTGTGGGTGACACCGAACCGCTGCTCCTCATCCACAATCAGCAGACCCAAGTCCTTAAATTCCACGCTCTTTTGCAGCAGCTTATGGGTGCCGATAATCAAATCTACCTGACCGGCACGCAGATTTTGCAAGGTTCTGTGCTGCTGGGTGGGGGTGCGGAAACGGCTGAGCACATCGATATTGACAGGGAAACCCCGGAAACGACCCATAGCTGTCTGATAATGCTGCTGCGCAAGAACTGTGGTGGGCACAAGGATCGCTACCTGCTTTCCATCCAAGACCGCTTTCATAACACTGCGCAGAGCAACTTCGGTTTTGCCGAAACCCACATCGCCGCAAAGCAGGCGATCCATAGGGACGGGCGATTCCATATCGTGCTTGATTTCGTCAATGCACCGCAGCTGATCGTCGGTTTCCGGATAGGGGAAATTGTCTTCAAATTCCTTTTGCCAAGGGGAATCGGCAGCAAAGGCGAAACCCGGTTGGCGCCGTCTGGCAGCATATAGCTGAATGAGTTCTCCCGCCATATCTTTTGCGGCTTTTCTTGCTTTTGCCTTGGTTTTTTGCCAAGTATCCGTGCCGATCTTGTTCAGACGCACGGTAGCATCCTCTCCACCGCCAATATACTTGCTGACCATATCCAGCTGGGTGGCAGGCACAAAGAGGGTGTCTGTACCCTGATAAGCGATCTTGATATAGTCCTTAATGGCATTGTCCACTTTGATCTGCTCCATGGCAACAAAGCGGCCGATACCGTAATTTTCGTGGACAACAAGGTCGCCCGGAGTCAAATCGGTAAAGGAATTAAGCTTTTGCCGGTTGGTGGCAGATTTTTTAGTTGCTTTTCGCCGCGGTTCTGCCTTGCCAATGAGCTGACCCTCGGTAAGAATCGCAAGTTTTGCGTTGGGGTATTCCATACCGAAGGGCAGTGTACCCTCGGCCAGCAGAATCTGTCCGGGTTGGGGCATTGTGGTCAAAGGGATGCACAGGAATGCAGACAGGTTATGCTCTCTTAACATTTCCTGCAGCAGTTCTGCCCGACGACGGGAACCGCACAGCACAAGGCAGGAGAAATCCATCTTTTGGTAGTGCTGCAGGTCTGAGGCGGCAGTATCCAAATTGCCACCGTAACCCGGAAGTTGCTTGGCGGTCATAGGCAGCAGATGATGGGGCGGGCAGCTTTCCGGATAAGCAGCGGCAGCAAATGTGTCGAGGTAAACGACACGGTGTCTTTCCAGTGCATCGCAGAAGTCCTCCCACTGCCACACATAATCGCACAGTTCGCCGGCAACCAATCCGCCGTTTAAAAGGCTGTCCAGTTGCATACCCACATCCTCCACACGACCGCGCGCAGCTCTGTGAACGCTGCTTTGGTCGCAAAGGATCACATTGGCATTTTCCGGAATGTAGGAATAAGCGGTTGTGTTTTCCGGATAAATGAGAGACATATAACGGTCAGAAGAAGGATTCTGTACGCCGTTTTTGTACTTTTCCAGGTCTTTTTCAAGGGTTTTGATCAGTGCTTCATTGGGTGCTTTTCGCCGCTTTTGACGGGCGATAAGCAGCGCAATGTCTTCACACAATCCGGAAAGTCCCGACGGGTGCAGACGAGGTTGTGTTTCTCCCACCGGCAGGATGGTAATTTTACCGATATTTTCCGTTCTGCGCTGGGTATCCGGATCAAAAAAACCCATAGTATCCAGCTCATCGCCGAAGAACTCCACACGGACAGGAAACTCTGCAGCAGGGGAGTAAATGTCTAAGATTCCGCCTCTTACCGCAAATTGACCCACACCCTCGACCATTCCGCAACGGCTATAACCGCCTTCCACCAGTCTTTCGGTCAGATCATCAAGAGTGTATTCCTTACCGGTCTCAAGGCAGAAAGTGGCTTTTTCTAAAATGGTGGGTGGGATGGTACGCTGGCTCAGGGCATCCCAAGCCATAATTTGCAGTCGGGTATTGCCGTTTTTCAGATCATACAACTGACGCAGGCGCTTTTGTTCCCATCCTCTGGACACCACAGCACTGTCATATAGGGTAAGTTCTCTGGAGGGCAGTATGGGGCAATCTGCGCCTAAAAAGCTCTTTAATTCCTCGTTAAGCCGCCGTGCGGCCAGTTCGTCCTGGCAGATCACGACCAACGGTTTGGTTGTATGAGCATACAGACCGGCAATGATATGACTGCGGTTGATCTGACCGATTCCGGTGATGGCAGCATTCTGTCCTTGCGCCAATGCTTCCGTTACCGCATTGTACTCCGGCATAGTTTTCAGAATGTCCAAAAGCTTTTCCATAACACACCTCAAATGAGAAATTCTTTCCACGCAACAACGCGGAAAGGGGGGAAATAGCCCCCCTTTCCGTGGTAAAGTGACAATATTTACGGCTTTAACCCGTTGTACCGATTCGCAGACTCCTGAATGCCTTTTTCGATGATACACAGGGCAGCATCAACAGCATTTGCAAGCGCGCAGTCCAATGCTTTTTTGTCCTCGGGAGAAAAACCGGAGAGAACCCAATCAGCCAGATCCTGTTGGGGATTTGGTTTGGCTCCTACACCGATCTTCACCCGGGGGAAGTCTTGCGAACCCAATTCCTGGATGACAGACTTAATACCATTGTGACCACCGGCGGAGCCATCACCCCGGATCCGCAACCGCCCCGGTTCCAGAGAGATATCGTCAAACAGTACGATGATCCGCTCCGGCGGGATGTTATAGTAAGCAGACAACTGTAAAACGGAACGGCCGGACAAATTCATAAAGGTCAGCGGCTTCAAAAGAAACAGCTTCTTGCCCAGATAATTGGTCTGTCCATACAAACCTTGGAATTTGCCTTTGTCGATTTTGCAACCCAATTTGTCTGCCATTTTTTCGATGGCCAGAAAACCGCAGTTGTGGCGGGTATGTACATACTCCTTGCCGGGGTTTCCCAGACCGACGATCAGCCAGCTTTCGCTTTTTCGACCAAACACGGCTTAGAACAGGTCGGCGATAGAAGTGCCGCCGTGTACATGAGAGATAGCGCGTGCGAAGATAGGTGCGACATCCAGCTGCTTGATCTTGCTACTGGTGCAATCGGCAGACAGAGGAATGGTGTTGTGGACAACTACTTCGCAGATGGGGGATTTTTCAATCCGATCAAAAGCAGGACCGGACAGCACACCGTGGGTTGCGCAGGCGTATACTTTCTTAGCGCCACCAATATCCACAAGGGCCTGTGCTGCGTTGCACAGAGAACCGGCGGTGTCGATCATATCATCGTAGAGAATGCAGGTCTTGCCACGGACATCACCGATGACATTCATAACTTCACTGACATTGGCTTTCTGACGGCGCTTATCAACGATTGCCAGACCCATATGCACCTTTGTAGCAAAAGCACGGGCGCGGGCGACAGAACCAACATCGGGAGAAACCACAACGAAGTCATCGTGATTGAATTTGTCTTCGGGGAATTTATTCAGGTAGTATTGAACGAAAGTGGGGTTGCCCAGCAGGTGGTCGACGGGAATATCAAAGAATCCTTGAATCTGCGCAGCGTGCAGGTCCATGGTCAGCACCCGGTCAGCGCCGGCAGCGGTGATCATATTGGCAACCAGCTTGGCAGTGATGGGGTCGCGGCTCTTGGCTTTACGATCCTGACGGGCATAACCGAAGTAGGGGATCACGGCAGTGATACGACCGGCAGATGCACGGCGGCAGGCATCAATCATGACTAACAGCTCCATCAAATTGTCATTGACAGGCTTGCAGGTGGATTGGATCAAAAATACATCAGCACCACGAACAGTCTCATTCAGAGAGACGGATACTTCACCGTCAGAGAAGGTCCGCACAGTACCGTCACCAAGTTCCAGTCCCAGTTCTTTGCAGACGGTCTGCGCGAAGGCAGGGTTGGAATTTCCACAGAAGATCTTGATATTTTCGCTGTAAGCAATCATCTTTCGTCATACCTCACATTCATCTATTTCTGCCTGTGGACACACCACAAGCCATTCTAAACACATTATACCACCAACTCCTTCCAAAATGCAACACCGAACATACATAAATTGTAACAAAAAATTGTCATTACATTCAAGTTTCTTCCACCAATCCGCTGAAGGCGGGCAAGACGAAATTATGTTTGAAATTCTTCTTGTACATTGGGTGGTTTTGTGTTATAATAACAAGAAGATTTTTTGTGGAGTTGGAGCCTACTATGAACGATTCAATCATTATCAAGGGAGCCAGAGAAAACAACCTGAAAAATGTTGATTTGGCCATCCCGAGAGACAAATTGGTTGTGTTTACCGGTCTGTCCGGTTCCGGAAAGTCCAGTCTTGCCTTTGACACTATTTATGCCGAGGGTCAGCGCCGCTATGTGGAAAGTCTGAGTGCCTATGCCCGGCAGTTTTTGGGGCAGATGGACAAGCCGGATGTGGATTCCATTGACGGTTTATCACCGGCGATTTCCATTGACCAGAAAACCACTTCCAAAAACCCCCGTTCCACCGTGGGTACGGTCACAGAAATATATGACTATCTGCGCCTTTTGTGGGCACGGGTTGGCATACCCCATTGCCCCAAATGCGGCAAGGAGATCGCTCGGCAGACCATTGACCAGATCGTTGATCGTGTGGAGGCGCTGGGTGAAGGTACGCGTTTTATTGTGCTGTCGCCCGTTGTTCGTGAAAAGAAGGGTGAGCATACAAAGGTGTTTGAGGATGCACGGAAGCAGGGCTTTGCCCGTGTCCGCGCGGATGGTATTTTGTATGATCTGAGCGAACAGATCACCCTCGAGAAAAATAAGAAACACACCATTGAATTGGTGGTGGACAGATTGGTGATCCGGGAGGGTCAGCGGCGGCGTTTAACAGATTCCATCGAAACCGCTTGTAGCCATTCCGGTGGTCTTGTAACCATTGATTTGCCGGACAGCAAGCAGGAGCTGAGTTTTTCTCAAAACTATGCTTGTGAAGATTGCGGTATCAGTTTGACGGAGCTGGAGCCAAGAATGTTCTCCTTCAACAATCCTGCCGGCGCCTGTCCCGATTGTACCGGATTGGGTTTCCAACTGATCGCAGATGAGGATCTTGTGATACCCGATAAAACAAAGTCTATTTTTGACGGCGCGATCCAAGCATCCGGCTGGAGCAATGCCCGTACGGATTCCATTTTCCGTATGTACTTTGAGGCGTTGGCACAAAAATACCACTTCTCCTTGACAGTCCCGGTGCAGGAACTGTCAAGGCAGGCTATGGATGTGATCCTTTATGGTACCAAGGGCGAAAAGCTGCGGATGACCTACAACCGGGGCAACGGTATGGGTGTGCTGGAACAGCCTTTTGAGGGTATCCTTAACAATATCAGCCGCCGATTCCGGGAAACCCAGTCTGATGCCGCGCGTAAAGAGTTGGAAGAGTGTATGGCAACGGCTCCTTGTCCTCGTTGTCACGGTGACCGCCTTTCAGAGATTGCCCGTGCAGTAACGGTTGGCGGTATTGGCATTATGGATTTTTGCCGTATGAGTGTTGCGCAGGCACTGGAGTTTATGGATAATCTCCACTTAGAGGGCAATATGGCGCTGGTGGCTGCCCAGATCGTCCGGGAGATCCGGTCACGGCTGCGCTTTTTGATGGATGTGGGACTGCAGTATCTGACTCTGTCCCGGGCAGCAGCGACCCTCTCCGGTGGTGAAAGCCAACGAATCCGCCTTGCAACACAGATCGGCTCCTCGTTGATGGGAGTTTTGTATATTTTGGACGAGCCGTCCATCGGTCTGCATCAGCGAGATAACGATAAGTTGCTGGAAACGCTGAAGCGCCTTCGTGATTTGGGTAATACCCTGATTGTGGTGGAACACGATGAGGACACGATGCGGGCAGCGGATTTTGTGGTGGATGTGGGTCCCGGCGCCGGATCTCACGGCGGCAGGATCGTTGCAGCCGGCACATTGGAGGATATTTGCAAGGAAGTTGAATCTGTAACCGGTCAGTATCTGACCGGTGTGAAAAAAATTCCTGTACCCTCCGCCAGACGACAAGGTAACGGCAATGCACTTACCATTTCCGGCGCAACGGAGAATAACCTGAAGAATGTGGATGTTTCCATTCCTCTTGGAACACTTACCTGCGTTACCGGCGTGTCCGGTTCCGGTAAGTCCAGTCTTGTCAATGAGGTTTTGAATAAGACCTTGCTGAGCAAATTGAATCATGCCCGTACCCGCCCCGGTGCCTGTCGCTGCATCTGCGGTATGGAGCATTTGGATAAGGTTATTGACATCGATCAAAGTCCCATCGGACGGACACCCCGTTCCAATCCTGCCACCTACACCGGTCTTTTCAATGATATCCGCGATCTGTTTGCATCCACTGCCGATGCCAAGATTCGTGGATACGGACCCGGACGCTTCTCCTTCAATGTGAAGGGCGGCAGATGCGAAGCCTGTAGCGGTGACGGTCTTGTGAAGATTGAAATGCACTTTTTGGCGGATGTATATGTCCCCTGTGAGGTCTGTCAAGGTCAGCGCTACAACCGTGAAACCCTGGAAGTGCAGTACAAGGGCAAAAATATTGCACAGGTACTGGATATGACCGCAGAGGAAGCGGTGGAGTTCTTTGAAAACCTGCCGAAGATCCGCAGAAGAGCGCAGACGTTGGTGGAAGTGGGTCTTGGCTATGTAAAGCTGGGTCAGTCCAGCACGACCCTCTCCGGCGGCGAAGCGCAGCGGGTAAAGTTAGCAACAGAACTGGCAAGAGTTTCCACCGGTCGCACAATCTATATTTTGGACGAACCGACTACCGGTCTACACTCTGCAGATGTCCACAAGCTTATTGATGTGCTGCAGCAGTTGGTGGACGCGGGCAATACTGTGTTGGTTATTGAGCATAACCTGGATGTGATCAAAACGGCTGACCATATCATTGACCTTGGTCCCGAGGGTGGTGACGGCGGTGGCTATGTTGTGGCAACCGGTACACCCGAGGAGGTTTCTTGCGTTAAGGAAAGCTACACCGGCACTTATTTGAAACGCTATTTATAAAAAATACCCTGCCTGTGAATACAGGCAGGGAAGATCAATTGATATTTTTGTAGGAATCTGTGGGTAGAATGTCTGCAAATTCCAATAGCGCCTTGTCCCGACCGCCGGCATAATCGCCAATGGGCAAAATCTGAGAACGAATGGAACCGGGGGCATTCTTTACCAGAGAAAGTGTCATAGTGACGCGAGTCTGCCGATCACCGGGGTGGTCAATCAACACAGTGCCTCCGTGGGCAGCCGCAACAGAACTGACCAGTGTCATACCCAAGCCCAAACCGTACCGACTGTCCTCAATAGCGGGCTCCCGGCGGTAACGGCTCCAGAAATTGTGTTCCGGAATAGGTTCTTCATTCAAATTGGATATCGTAAAGGTCAGATGATTTTCATCTGCGTATAGCTTGGCTTCTACAGCAGTGTTCTTGGGAGCAAATTTCAGCGCGTTGGACAGCAGATTATAAACAGCGCGTTCCAACTTTTCAGAATCTGCAAGACCCAACACGGGCATCTCCGGACCGGTATAATGCAGTGCAATATCGGTGTTTTGAGAGATGGTCTGTGCTTTTTCCATAATCTCGTGGAAAATTGCGGTGAAGTTTGCCAGTTGCATTCCAACAAACGGCTCGCTGTGATGATTTGCACTGGCAGACATATTGCTGACGATTCGCAGCAATTGGAACAATCCACGATTGATCTGTCCGGCTTGCTGCCGCGTTTCAGATTCGCTATCATCCAGATCTGCAAGCAGACGGTCTGCGACAGTCATCACATTGGAAAGCGGGATTCGTAGGTGCTGCGCTGCCAGTGCCAAGGTTTGCAGTTGATCACTGTCAGCATCCTGCTGTAGTACAAAAATATCACATTCCCGCGTGCGGGTGATACTGGCACTGCAGGGGAGTTCCCCTATGGTGACGGTCAGGTATAAACAGCCGCTGTCAAAATTTTCATATTCTTCCCGGTGTTCGGTTACGATTTGGCGAATATCCGTACCGGGTTGGAGCAAACGGTGGGCAGCGGCGCTGTTGACTTCTATCACGATCCCGTCCTTTACACAAAACGCAGGGCGGTCCATCAGTTCCAACCAAGGGAACAGATGATTATTTGTTTCCATATTGCTTCTCCTCCTGCCATATGATGTGCAAAATTTGGGAAATCTTTCACTTGAAACCCACTTATAACCTATTCTAACGAATTCTTTTCAAAATAGCAAGAAAAATCCGCGAATGGAGTGAAAATATGTCGATTCATAAGGATCACCGGCAACGACTCAGAGACCGATTCCTGAAAGAGGGGTTGGATAATTTCGATGAATTGTATGTTTTGGAGCTGTTGCTGTTCTATTGTATCCCCAGAGTGGATACCAATCCGATTGCCCACCGGCTGCTGGATCACTTCGGTTCTTTAACCAATGTGCTCAATGCAACCGCAGAGGAACTGGAAAAGGTCGAAGGTATCGGCAAAAACACTTCCACATTTTTGTCGCTCATTACGCAAGTTGGAAGATACTATCAGATCAGACAGGCTGAACCGGGAAAAATACTCAAAAGCATTGATAATTGCGGTGAATATCTGGTGCCGTATTTCTTTGGACGGGAACAGGAAACTGTGTTTATGCTCTGCCTGGATGCCAAATGCAAGGTTCTTAGCTGCAAAATGGTAGGCGAGGGCAGTGTGAATTCTGCCAACATCCCAATTCGCCGGTTGGTGGAAATGGCATTGGCTGCCAATGCAACTACGGTGGTGCTGGCCCATAATCATCCCAGCGGTTTGGCGATTCCGTCGGCAGACGATATCCAAACTACCCAACGGATCGCAGCAGCGCTGGAAACAGTGGAGATCATACTGGCTGATCATATTGTTGTCAGCAATGATGAGTTTGTATCAATGGCGCAATCCAATTATTACCGCCCGCAAGATAAGTGCGCGATTTATTAAAAAAGTAAAGATAGCCTTTGGGAAAATTACAGTGATTTCTATGTAAATTGGTAATGCGTTCTATTATTGCACGGCAATAATTTTAGCAGGTTCTATTTGTTGATTAAATGTCAGGAAAGGAGTGGGAGTCTATTGGATAAATTTGTTTTACACAGTGATTTCAAACCAACAGGCGACCAGCCGGAGGCAATCCAAAAGCTGACACAGGGCTTGGAACTGGGATTGCGTGAGCAGACACTATTAGGTGTTACCGGTTCCGGTAAGACCTTCACAATGGCAAATATTATTGCCAATGCCAACAGACCCACCCTTGTTTTGGCGCACAATAAGACCCTTGCTGCCCAGCTTTGCAGTGAGTTCCGGGAGTTTTTTCCCAATAATGCGGTGGAATACTTTATTTCTTACTACGATTACTATCAGCCGGAGGCCTACATTGCCCACACAGATACCTATATTGAAAAGGATTCGGCAATCAATGAAGAAATCGATCGCCTGCGGCACAGCGCCACTTCTGCGTTGTTTGAACGGCGGGATGTGATCGTTGTGTCCTCGGTCAGCTGCCTGTACGGTTTGGGTGACCCCATCGACTACAAGAGTATGGGCATTTCTCTGCGGACGGGACAGGAGTACCCACTGGATGATGTTTTGCGTAAGCTGGCAGAGATCCGCTATGAACGCAATGATATTGATTTTTCCCGTAATAAATTCCGTGTCCGGGGAGATACATTGGAAGTCTATCCGGCATACTGGTCAGGACGGGCGATCCGGGTTGAGTTTTTTGGAGATGAAATTGATCGCATTTCGGAGATCAATGCTGTCTCCGGCTTGACAGAGCGATATATTGACCATGTTGCCATTTATCCTGCCAGCCACTATGTTGCATCTCGGGAGAAGATGGAACGGGCAATGGGGGAGATCCGGAAAGAATGCGATGCGCAGGTGGAATTTTTCCGCGCCAATGATAAATTGTTAGAAGCACAGCGCATTTCTCAGCGCACGGCATACGACTTGGAAATGCTTACAGAGATCGGTTTTTGTACCGGTATTGAGAACTATTCCCGGGTTATTCAGGGACGGGAACCGGGCACACCGCCCACCACATTGCTGGACTATTTTCCCGATGATTTCTTGCTTTTTGTGGATGAGAGCCATGTGACACTGCCCCAGTGCCGCGCTATGTATGCCGGCGACAGGAGCCGGAAGGATTCATTGGTCAATTACGGTTTCCGTCTGCCGTCAGCCTATGACAACCGTCCGTTGAATTTTGATGAATTCGATTCCAAACTGAATCAAGTGATTTATGTTTCGGCAACCCCTGCACAATATGAACAGACTCGCTCTGGACAAATAGTGGAGCAAGTTATTCGACCGACGGGTCTTTTGGACCCCAATGTGGAGGTAAGACCCATAGATGGGCAGATAGATGACCTGATAGGGGAGATCAACCAAAGAACTGCCCGGGACGAGCGGGTGTTGGTGACGACCCTTACCAAGAAGATGGCGGAGGATTTGACGGTGTACCTGCAGAAGGCGGGTATCCGGGTGCGGTATATGCATTCCGACATCGGCGCTATGGAGCGAATGGAGATCATCCGGGATCTGCGGATGGCTAAATTCGATGTACTGGTGGGTATCAATCTGCTTCGTGAGGGTCTGGATTTGCCGGAAGTCAGCTTGGTTGCCATTTTGGATGCGGACAAGGAAGGATTCCTCCGCTCCGAGACCAGCTTGATCCAGACCATTGGTCGTGCCGCCCGGAATGCGGAAGGACTAGTGATTATGTATGCCGATCACATCACGGCTTCTATGCAGGTGGCGATCGACGAGACCAAGCGCCGCCGGGAGATTCAAGATGCCTATAACAAAGCCAATGGCATTGTACCCAAAACCATCATCAAATCCGTCCGGGATCTGATCGAAATTTCCTCGCCAACAGCCGAGCGAAAAGGTCGCACCGGTGTGAAGATGACCAAGGCAGAGAAGGAAAAGGAGATCGCCCGCCTGGAAAAGCAGATGAAGGAAGCTGCCCGTATGATGGAATACGAATATGCTGCGCTTCTGCGTGACCAGATCATCGAACTCCGGGGTGAAAAATGATAAACGGGTGTGCGTTTTGCACACCCGTTTTTATGGGTCTATTTGTATTTAGAGGGCGATATGCCGGTTATGCGTTTGAACACCTTTGAAAAATATAATGGATCGCTGTAGCCGCATTTTTCCGCAAGCTCTACAACGGAAATCTTATTTTGTTTCAGTAACTCAACAGCGTGGGCGATGCGGATTTCAGCCAGATAATCCGTAAAGGTTTTTTGCATATTTTTCGCAAACAGAGCCGAAAAATATTTCTTATTGAATCCGAAAATATCTGCTGTTTTGGCAATAGACATCTCCGGGTCTGCAAAGTTGTTGTGAATATATTGGAGGATCTCATCAAATTCACGGTTGATACGGATATCCTCTGCTATGTCGGTTTTATCCACAAAGGAAAGGGTGTGCAGCAGTACACTTTCGGTCAGCACCTGAATATTACCGGGATTTGCCCGACGAATGGATGCCATCCAAAAATCTGTCAGATGACCAAAATCGGGAAATACTGCTTGCTCATTACAGATACCAAATTGGTTCAGTAATTTCTCCGCGCCGTCGCCGTCAAAGGTGATGTATAAATAGGTGAATTTTTCACTGTCGGTTAGCTCATAGGATTGATAAGGGAAAGTAAAAAATAATGTGCCGGGACTTAATAGATGATCGTTTCCGTTCACTCGCAAAATGGCATTCCCACGGAAAGCCAAATGCATACAATAATGCTTTCTTTGGAACGGCTGAACCAGATTTTCAAGCTCAGCTTCGTACACAAACAGATGATATGCAATATCTTTTTCGTTGGAAACCGGCGGCAGAAAATTGCAGATGTCGTTCATGTTCGCACCTCCATTCGATGTCATGATATTGATGAAATCCATATTCGTCAACAAAAAATGGATATTTTACAGGTTTGCGTGGTTATTTTCCATTTTGTCCTGTGACGGTATGTGTTATGATATGCACATAAGTCAAGCAGGGAGGTCGGTTATGGCAATCCTATATATGTTATTAAATCTTACTGCCCACCAAGGCGAGGTGATGCTGGTAAGGCGGTATGGCAGAAAGTATGGAAACGGCGGTTTGCTGTTTAATGGTGTGATTTGCCTGTTTGCAATGATTTTCTTTTTGCTCAGTGACCGGGACGGTATACATTTTGTCCCCGGTATCTGGAGGTACGGTCTTATCAATGCGTTGTTGTATGCCACAGGCTTCTATTTTGCTTATGTAGCCCACAGCACCGGAAACTATTTTCTGACCCAGACCATTACCACCATGAGTTTTATCATTCCCATTGTTTTCGGCTTGTTTTTATTGAAGGAACCGGCAAATACGCTGACATACAGTTCTCTGTTTTTTTCCGTTTCTTCTGTCTTGCTCATGTGCTACGCCCGGTTGAGGAATGCGAAGCAGAGCGCTTCTAGCGGTGAGATATCTGCCAAGTGGTTAATATCTGTGCTGATTGTGCTACTTAGTAATGGTTTCATTTCAGTGGTAGCCAAATTGCAGAGAAACCGTTTTGGCGGACTGCACAGCAATGAGTATATGGTCATTACCTTGACCGGCGCATTTCTTTCTTTGCTAATTATGAGTTTCCTCTTGGAAAGGAAGGATATGCGCAAAGGCTTCCTGCGCGGAAGCATTTATGGTATGGGTGCGGGTCTGCTCAACGGTATGAAAAATGCAGCCAATCTGTCGCTAATTGCCCAGCTGCCCCTATCAGTGCTTACACCGGTGCAAAAGGGTGCGGGTATGATCTTTACTTATATTGTGTCGGTATTCCTTTACAAAGAGAAATACACAAAATTGCAATATTTGAGTATGTCTCTGAGTGTTATTGCCATCGTTTTGATGCAATTAAGTTAAAAAACAGCCGAGAAAGGATGTGTAATTATGAAGAAATTGAGAGTCGGTATAGTCGGTTTAGAACCTCGTGGTCGTTCTATGACCAGACTTGCTGCGGAATTTGATAATGTTACAATTGCTGCCGGTTGCGATATCCGAACCCATAACTGGTTTGAAAAACAGTGGCACTGTCCGATGGCACTTGCGGATATGTTTCTTGATGCGCAGTTCTATGAAGATTACGACGAAATGCTGGAAAAGGCAAACCTGGATATTGTGATCGTTGAGACAGGTGCAGATATCCACGCTGCGTTTTGCGTGAAAGAGGGACTTGCGATGACCCTTCCCGGCATTTATGCAGAGGAATCTTCCAAGCGCGGCGGTGAAGTGATGCGGATGAAGTATCCGTGGGATCCGGATTGGACGGCAACTTTTGACTAAATAAAAAACTCCCCGGTTCTGTGTGAACCGGGGAGCAGTTTAATCTTCAATGAATTGGAATCTGGGACCATGATAGCCGTCTTTATCCACGGTTTCATCCCACATGGATGCCGGACGAACCCACATCCCTTTGTCGCCGTAAAGCGCTTGATATACAACCATAGGCTCCAGTGTTTCTGAGTGGCTGGCAATGCCGATTACACGGTATTCATTGCCTTTGAAATGTCTGTATTTTCCGATTTTAATATCCATATTTTCACCTTTTGAAAACCGCACCGGGCTAGTGAACCGAACCAGTAAAATCGGACAATAGACAAAACACCCCCTTATGTAGGATAATAACTACATAAGGGGGTATCGTTATGTCCAAACGAAATTACACACATATCAAAGAATTGCTGCCGACGATAGAAGCTATGGTA